>WBXE01000201.1 GCA_008932955.1 Verrucomicrobiota bacterium | reverse complement strand
TGATTCATGGTGGCCGGCCAGGCGTTATAGATCCAGCCGCGCATCCCGGTGGCACCCAGGTTCCAGGTCCAGGCGCGGTGCACCTTGGCAATCTCACCTGGGGCGGTGAGGTCCGGCGCGACGTCGGCAGCCCGCAGCGCGGATGGCATGGCGAGCAGGAAGAGCAGTGAGATCGCGGAAAAAACGCCTCGAAGTGGCTGTGGGACGATGGTTAGACTCATTGGCTTGCGTGGGTATGGTGGTTCGGCCCGGCCAGCGTGGTAATGCCCACGGCTGCGGTCAAGGCGTAACGTAGGGGTGAGGCGGTAAACCAGAAATCAAAAGAACGCGTCACAAACGGGTCACAAACGCCACCGCGGCCAGAATGCACAATACGATACGGCTGACTTAGGCGATGCAGAAACGAGACAGAAAAAAGGCGGCGGGCAGGATGCCCGTGCCACGTGGCGCGGGCATCCTGCCCGCCGCCTCTGTTCAAACAACCCAAAGTGTTAAGTCAACCGTATTGGCCAGAATGCCTGAGAAATGAGCCCGAACGCCGAAGTTGGACAAAAATCGAGGATAGATGAACCACGGATTACACGGATTTTACGGAAAAATCCGCATTATCCAAAAAACTTGCGCTTTTCGCTTGGCAAGCCCGCGATCTTCTCGCAGCTTGCGGTTCGGCCCGCTTCCGGGCTCACCGAAACGACGCACCACCATGGCTGTAGCTATCCGACTCAATCGCAAGGGGACCAAAGACCGTCCCTATTATAAAATCGTGGCTGTGGACAGCCGCAAACGCCGTGACGGCGTCTACATCGAGCAACTTGGCACCTACGATCCGCTGGTCGAGGGCACCAATTTCAGCATCGATCTGGAGAAAGCCGACAAGTGGCTATCGGTGGGTGCCAAAGCCTCGGAAACGGTGGCCAGCATTATCCGCAAGGCTCGCACGGCTGCCAGCAAAGGCTGAAGCGCCCGCGCTTGGCGCACTCATTTTCACGACCGCACTCCCACCGGGGGGCGGTCGTTTTGTTGTGTACCACCACCATGCGCGTCAAGTTAAGGCGACTCGGTTTGAAAAACCACTGTGTTGCAGGAAATCGTGGTGCAGAAACCACTGAAACACTGATTACGACTGAGGTCACAGAGAAGAAATTGATACATATTTCAGTGATTTCAGTGATTTCAGTGATTTCAGTGGCAATCAGTGCCTCAGTGGTAAAATTTGTCGCGAGCCATCTCCAAAATCCCTTAGCTTGACGCGCAGCCCCCCCACCCTCTCACCGCGCATTTCCATGACCACCCCGCTCACGATTTATCGCAATGTTGCGGCACTCACCGAAGTGATTGCCGATTTCAAATCCCAGACCGCCGCCGCCCAAGCTCGGGTCTCGGGCCTGTGCGGCTTCGACGGCTTTATCGACACCTTCGTGCGCTTGCAGACGCCGGCGTCGATGGCCGAGTTCGGCCCTAAAGTGGCGGCAGCCGCGGGCATCGCCGCGTCCTATCCGGCACAGCACCTGGGCGACAAATTTGGCGGTAACGGGCCACTGTTTGCAGCGGCAATGCATGACATTCACGGCGGGGCGATTGACGTCACCTACATTGGCGCGATGGGTGCCGACGAGGTGCTGCCGATCTATCAGGAGGCACTGGGCGGCAAACTCACGCGCCTCTACACGCTGGCGGCCCCGGCGCACACCACCTGTCTTGAGTTCACCGACGGCAAAGTGATGCTGTGCGACATGGCCGCCTGCGCACAGGTGACTTGGGAACGATTGCTGGAATGTGTCGGCAGCGCCGAGCTCGACGCGCAACTCGCGACTGCCAGTTTCATCAGCGCGGTCAACTGGGGCAAACTGCCCCACGCCGGCACCATCTGGAGCCAACTCGCGCAGCGCCTCTCCGCCCTCGGAAGAGCGGCGAAGGAAGTGGTGTTTTTCATGGATTTGGCCGAGTTTGAAACCCGCCCGATGGCCGACCGCGAGGACTTGCTAGCCCGGCTCGCGCCGATCACCCGGCAGTGCCGCACACTGCTGAGTTTCAATCTGAAAGAAGCCTGGCAAATGGGCGAGGTCTTCGGCGCGGACTATCACGGACGCATGGAGCCCGAGGCCGTAGCCGAACTCGCCGGCTTGCTGCGCTCGCACATCGCCGTGGACCGGGTGATTATTCACCCCAACGACGGGGCCGCCTGCGCCAGCGCCAGCGGCACGGTCTATGTGGCCGGCCCGTTTTGCCGCGAGCCACTCATTTCCACCGGGGCAGGCGATAATTTTGGCGCTGGCTGCCTGGCCGCCGCGTTGCGCGGCTTGGATGACACGGCCATGCTCTTGGCCGGCAACTGTGCCAGCGGCCATTTTGTCCGCTCGGGACGTTCCGCAACCTTTCCTGACATGGCGGCGTTGCTCGATGCCTGGGCCGCCGGCACCCTCGCTGAACGCCTGTAGAGTACAAAGGGTCTGTCCCTTAGTACAAGCGGGCGACGAGAACCAAGTACAAAGGGTCTGTCCCTTAGTACAATCAGCGGGCGACGAGAACCAGGAAATTTCTAACCGGCCGGTTCCATGGGGCGCGGCGCGTGAGTGGGCCGCCGGGAATGGCGGCGGTGATGCACAGATCGGCAGAACGGCCGCCATCGAGATTAAGCGCTTGGCACACCGGCCAAGCGGCAGGACTGCCAGCGGCCAGTGCTTGGGCGAGGGCAGCCAAAGTGCAGGGGGACGCCTGGCCGATCCACCAGTGGGAGCCGCCGTCCCAGAGGACGACTGAGCGGACGCTGGCTTTGGTGGCATCGAGGCCGCTGACGCCCTGGCGGCGCTCAACGAGCATAGGTCCAGCTTGAATGAGTTCCCGGGCTACCGCCATAGACACGGCTTCGCGGCGGCGGATGGCCGGGGTGGCAGAGGCGGATTCGAGCCACACGCCACTGCCGAGGGATGACGCGCGGTTCCACGAACCGATGGGAACCCCAGCAGCAACGACTTTCCCAAGCGGCTGGCCAGCCGGGGTGAAAAAACCGGCGTTCGTGGCAGCCAAGCCGCCATGAGCCCTGGCCGCGGCAGCCGCATCCGGCCAGCGGGTCCCGGGACCGCTTGCTTGGTCGGCGACGATGAGACGGTGACTGCGAGCATCAAAAGCAACGCCTTCAAAACGAATACCGGAAATGTAGCGGGAGCTGAGTTGGGGCGCTTCGACGCGAGTTACTGGCCTTGGAGGAATGGCGGCCCGGCCGAGAGCCAGCGGCGCCGCGGCACGCTGATGCTGTGGACGGCCAGTAAGCCGGGGACCAGACGCGGGTGGCGGAGCCGGAAAACAGGCGCTCAGAGCGAGGCAAGCAAGGCAGCTAAACGCGCGACGCATGCCCTTGAATGACAGGTTCGCCGACAGATGGCAATGCAGGTTGCCGCCAGCACGCAGAACCCCCCTCAGAAAGGTGCTCCGGCGGCATACCGACACTCGCCAGCAAGCTGGCTTGGCCTGGCGGCAGCTAGCTGCCGCACTCCGTGGTCTGCCGACGCCCGCCAGCAAGCTGGCTTGGCCAGAAAAAAGGCCACCGGAATGGCTTCCGGCGGCCTTTTAAAAACTGAATTATTTCTCAGAATTAGGCGAGCGCGCCTTCTTCCTTACCCTTGCCCTTGCACTTACTCTCGCCCTTGCACTTGTCGCAATCAGCGAGGGTACCGGCTTCCTTGTCCTTGCCCTTGCACTTGTCGCCCTTGCACTTGTCGCAATCGGCGAGCGTACCGGCTTCCTTGTCCTTGCTCTTGCATTTGTCGCCCTTGCACTTGTCGCAATCAGCGAGGGTACCGGCTTCCTTGCCCTTGCACTTGTCGCCCTTGCACTTGTCGCAATCGGCGAGGGTACCGGCCTCCTTGTCCTTGCCCTTGCACTTGTCACCCTTGCACTTGTCGCAATCGGCGAGGATGATCTTGGCTTCGGCCTTTTCGCACTTGCACTTTTCGCATTTGCACTTTGCACATTTGCTGGTGGCG
>WBXE01000200.1 GCA_008932955.1 Verrucomicrobiota bacterium | reverse complement strand
AATCCGTGTAATCCGTGTAATCCGTGTAATCCGTGTAATCCGTGGTTTCATGATCGAATTTCAGATTTCAGCTTCGGAGTTCGGGTTGAAGGGATGCGCCCCGGCTGGATAATTTTTATCGTCAGCGGGCGGATTCCTGGTTCGAATCAGTGGCGAGATGTCCCATACCTATTTAGACCGCCTGATCGCCCCGTCGCTCCTTGCCGCCGACCTTGCCAAAATTGGCGAGGAAGTCGCGCGGGCCGAGCGGGCCGGTGCGGATTGGATGCATCTGGATGTGATGGACGGTCACTTTGTGGACAATCTGACGTTCGGGCCGCCGCTCATCGGATGCCTGCGGGAGTCGACCGCGCTGTTTCTGGATGTGCATTTGATGATTTCCCGGCCGGACCATTACTTGCCGCGCTTTGTCGCTGCCGGTGCCGATTTAATCACTGTTCACCTCGAAGCCAGCCACGACGTCGGCCAAACCCTGCACCAGATCCGCCAAGCCGGACGCTTGGCCGGACTGGCCCTCAATCCCGCCACCCCGCTGGAGGCCGCGCTGCCGTTTCTCGACCAAATCGACCTGCTGCTGTGCATGACCGTGGTGCCAGGTTTCGGCGGCCAAGCATTTATGCCCGAGGTCTTGGCCAAAATCCAGGCGGCGGCCGCCATCCGCGCTGCCCGCGGCCTGGCCTACCACATCGAGGTGGATGGCGGAATTGACGCTGCCACCGCCGGCCCCTGTGCGGCCGCAGGGGCGAATGTGCTGGTCGCCGGCTCGGCCACCTACCGCGCGCCCGACATGGCCCAAGCCATCGCGCAACTCCGCAAGGCCTAAGGTTTTTTCCCGCGCCTGCCGATCACCCCGAACTCCGAAATTAAAATCCCGGGGTGAGAATAGGAACCACAACCCAGCGCAGCGAGATAACCTGACTCATTGCCTTTCCGATAATCAGGAAAATTGCGCGGATTACACGGATTTTTTGCCATGGAATATTTCACCATCTGCTTCCGCCCAATCCGTGGTTAATCTATCCTGCTCATGGCCGCCCGTGTCTGACCCGAACCCGTCAGGCCCGTTCACGCCTGCTCGTCGGCCGTCGCTTTGATATCAGACAAGGCCGCAATGAAATCTGCGAGAATTTCCGCCGGCACCATGATCGTGTCGCGATTGCCACTGACGTCCTCGGTGATCTTCACCACCATCCCACGCTGGTTCTGTTTCAGATCAAGATAGAATGTCTTGCGATCTGCGAGAATTTTTTCCGTATGCAATAGGTCACTGTCCACTGGGCGCTCCTTCAAGGTTGAGGTTGCCGCCAAAATGCCCGCTACCACTTGCAAGTCAAGCCTTTTCCTGCCATTCATCCGCTTCCCCCGGCCCTCTCTCATGCGCGATTTGCTCCCAGCCCTCCGCCCCGCCCTCGTCCTCGCTCCCATGCAGGCCATCACCGACCTGCCCTTCATGCGCGTGCTGGCTCGCCGCAGCTCCCCAGATTGGTTCGTCTGCGAATACTTCCGCGTCCACCCCGCCTCTACCCTTAACCCGCATATCTTGCGCGCCATCACGGAAAACAAAACCGGTCGTCCGGTATTCGCTCAGATGATTGGTTCCGACCTAGCCAGCCTGCGGCGCAGTGCCGTGGCGCTGGCGGCCTATCCGGTGGCCGGGATTGATCTAAACCTCGGTTGTCCGGCGCCGATTGTGTGCCGCAAGTCGGCAGGTGGCGGCTTGCTGCGCGACCCGGAGGCGATTAACCGCTTGCTCGGCGGCTTGCGCGAGGTGATTGCGGGGCGCTTCACGGTAAAAACGCGGGTTGGGTATAGCGGGAGCGATGAATTTGGCGGCTTGCTGGAGATTTTCCGCCGGCATGCCATCGATGGCCTCACCGTTCATGCCCGCAGCGTCCGTGAGTGCTACCAAGGCCCGGTCCACACCGCCTGCGTGCAGGCCGCCGTAGCCACCTTGAGCTGCCCGGTCATCGCCAATGGCAATATCGTGGATGTGCCCAGCGCGCTGGCCTACCAGCGCCAAAGCGCCGCCGCCGGCCTCATGATCGGCCGCGGCGCCATCCGCAATCCATGGATCTTCGGGCAAGTGCGGGCGGCCTGCGAGGGCGCTGAGATGATTATACCGACCTACCGGGATTTACTTGAATACATCCGCGAATTATCGGCGGAGATAGCGCGCGAGGCGCCGCGCTACGAGCCGTTGGGGCATGTGCAACGGATGAAGCGCACACTCGGCTACATCAGTCACGGGTTAGATCCGGCGTTTGAGTACGCGCTGCGGCGCTGCAGCCAGCCGGCTGAATTGTGGGCGCTGTGCGAGGCGCACCTCGGCAGCGACGAGGCGCTGCCGAGTCGCCCGCCGGTGGACTCCAAGTTGTTCAGTGGTTTTGCGCAACTGACGGATGGAGCCTGAAATTTTTCGATCTTGGCTTGGAAGTTTGTGATGGGTGGGTTAGGCTGCGGCCGGTTCGGCTGTTATCTATTGTCATGATGCCAATTGCTGTTTTTCCCAAGTTTCGTCCGCTGCTTGATGTGGGGTTTGTGCCCGCCGTGTTGTGGAACCGGGCCTATCGCGCCAAGGTCAAGGCGGATCCGGCGCGCCGTGAATTGGAGTTGGCGCTATGCCGTGATGACGGCACGGTGTTTCGTTTGACTGACAGCATCCTGTCGGCTGGGGTGAGCAAGGACCCCCTGACGCTCAAATACGTCGAGCGTCGCTTCAAGTTTCTGCTCTGGCAAAAGGGTGGTAACCGGCTGCTGGTAGCGGGCGCGCCGGATGTGGCGGCGGCGCTGGGGGCGATCTACGCGGCGGGAGGTGCGCGGAGTTTCGACTGGGACTTTATCGGCCGGAAAATCTTTGGTGCAGCCATCACGGTGGTGGCGGTCGGGCCAAGCGAGTTGCCGGCCGCCATGGAAAGCGCTATGCCTCTCGGGCGCAATCTGAATGGCTGCCGCATCGGCTTTGATCTGGGCGGCTCGGATCGCAAGTGTGCCGCAGTCATTGATGGCAAGGTGGTGTTTTCCGAGGAGGTCGTCTGGGACCCATATTTCCAGAGCGATCCAGCCTATCACATCGAAGGGATTCACGATTCGTTGTGCCGTGCCGCGGCACACTTGCCGCGGGTGGATGCGATCGGCGGCAGTGCCGCCGGGGTTTACATCAACAACGAAGTGTGCGCCGCTTCGCTGTTTCGCGGGGTCAGCCCGGAAGCTTTCGAAGCATCCATTCGCCGGGTCTTTTTCGCTCTCAAGGAGCGTTGGCACAACGTCCCCTTCGAGGTCGTCAATGATGGCGAGGTCACCGCGCTGGCAGGCTCCATGGGGCTGGCGGCCAACCGGGTGCTCGGCGTCGCCTTGGGCACCTCCCAAGCCGCCGGCTACGTCGATGGCAACGGTCACATCACGCCCTGGCTCAATGAACTCGCGTTTGCGCCGGTGGATTTTAGCGATACTGCGCCGATCGACGAATGGTCAGGAGACCGGGGTTGCGGTGCCATGTATTTCTCCCAGCAAGCCGTGGCCCGCCTCGCACCTCTCGCAGGTTTTGATTTCGGCGAGCTGCCGTTTCCCGAGCAACTCGTCCATGTGCAAGAGGCCCAGCAAGCCGACGATCCGCGGGCAGCAGCCATCTATGAAACCATCGGTTGTTACCTGGGATATGCCATTGCCCACTACGCCGATGACTACGACATCGCCAACCTGTTGATTCTGGGCCGGGTCACCAGCGGCGAGGGCGGTCATATCATCATCAATGAGGCCGAAACCGTGCTCGCCCACGAGTTTCCCGAACTCCAAATCAAACTGGTGGTGCCCGATGAAAATACCAAGCGCCTCGGCCAAGCCGTCGCCGCCGCCAGCCTCCCGGCGTATTGCGCCAATGATAAATGACACCGGAGAGGTTAAGTCGTTGCGCCAGGATTCATGACACCCGGCGCTTGGGTTGATTTTGACAAGGTTTTCCGCAGGGGGTGGCACTCGCCCGCTCGTT
>WBXE01000199.1 GCA_008932955.1 Verrucomicrobiota bacterium | reverse complement strand
GAGCTGGATCGCACCAGGTCATGCTACCATAGCGTTTGGTTAGCTGGGGCGCGGCGCGGGTGACGTGATCGGCGGAGGCCGCGATGGTGTTGTTAGGTAGGGCGCGGAAGGGGTTGAACCAAGCATGGACCTCGATGCCGCGGGCGTGGGCCTCGCGAATGCAGAAGGCGAGCGGATCGTAGCCGGGCGAGCGGCCCATGGTGCCCGTAAGCCACGGGCTCCACGGTTCAAGGGTTGATGCATAGACCGCGTCGCCGTGCGGGCGCACCTGGAAAATAAGCGCGTTCATTTTCAGCGCGACGAGCTTGTCCAGGATGGCCCGCAGTTCGGCCTGTTGGCTGGCGGCGCTCAGGCCCTTGGCGCTGGGCCAATCCAGGTTGTAAATGCAAGCGAGCCAGGCAGCGCGGAATTCACGGGTCAACCCCGGCGCTTTCTCATGAACCGGGGCATACACCTGCGAGCTGGCACCAGCGGCGAAGGTCAGTGCGGCAAACAGCGCAAGCAGGCGAATCATCGGGGACAAGACCATAGGGGTCAGTCCCGCTTTTCAAGCATTGCTTCCAACTTTTTCAAGCCTCTGACTCCGGATGGATCGTCCCTTGTCCAACGTACGGCGCGGGTTACGGTGCCGTCATTGCCCATTCCGAGACGTGTGGCGACCCAGTGGTTGAGCACACCGGTGCGCTTGCGGATCAGCGCCGCGACCACGGCTTTTTCCGCCACCCATTGGCCGCGGCCGGACAGGCTGGATGGGTTGTCCGGCAGTCCCAGGGCTGCTAAACCGGCCAGCGCGATTTTTTCGGCTTCGGATTGATCATGTGCGTGGGCTTCGTCTCCCCGGAGGCTGCCATTTTTCCGCTTTGGGCGCAGGTCGGCGGCGAGCAGTGTCAGGATTTTTTCTCCAAAACTCGGTTCTCCTAAATACCAACCCCGTCGCAATTCCTTAAGTGAGTCATCAGTGACCGCTGTTGCCAAATCTTTGGCCCGGGCTTCCAGATAGCCTTCATAGGCATTCGCGCCGCGCCGGTCATCCGCGAGTTGGAAGGCCCGCAACACGCGTCCGAGTTCTAGCCAATCGGGCACATGGCCTCCTCCATAGGCTGGGAAGCTACTCCATTGCCAACTCTGCAGGCGCCGGTTAGTGAGCCCTCCCACCCATCCCGCCCGCACCGGATTGAGATGAATATAATCCGCCACGATTTTGAAATAACTGCCGTCGCGCTCCTCGCCGTTTACCACCACCGCTTTGTAGCGGCCCTGGAATACGTGCCCGCGCCGATCGCGCCGCCGGTTCCAATTTTGCGAGAACACGCCCAGCAGCCACTTCATGCCCAGCACCAAATTCGGCTCCGGCGTTTCCAGCAGTACATGAAAATGGTTTTTCATCTGCACCCACGCATGCACGCGCCACCCAAAGCGGGTGCATGCCCGCTCTAGCAGCCTGAGCCAGACCAGGCGATCCGTGTCGCTCTCGAACACATCTTTGCCCCCGTCGCCACGCCCCATCACGTGATAGACAGCGCGGCTTGCCTCATATCGCAATGGTCTGGCCATCCCTCACTAATACCAGTTTTTAACGAGTATCGTCAATGCCTGAATCGTCGTATGCTCGAATAGGGAGGCTGCCACAGGGGACTCGCTCAATGCCTGAAAAGCGGGACCGACCCCGTGGGCCTACGCTCAATGCTTGAAAAGCGGGACTGACCCCGCTGGCCTACAACGCCACTTCCAGCAGGTTGTGGCCGTCGCGCAGGAGTTGGTTGAAAGTGCTGGCGTCCAGCAGCCAGCCGCCGGAGCGGTAGGGGTTGGGCGAGAGGCCGAGGGGGCGCAGCGGGGAGGTGTTGAGGGTGGCGGAGCGGGGTGTGTGGCAGGCGTTTTTGATAGAGAAACGGAGGTGGAGGACGTAGCCGTCCCATGGGATCTGAGCTTGCAAGCCATCGAGAGCGAGGGGCAGCACGGGATCGAGGATGAGTTGCTCAAAATGGCGGCGCAGGCCGAGCATGCGGGTGAGCACGAGGCTGACGTAGATGCCCGGGCCGCTCGAATAGATTCGCCAGCCGCCAGCGACGGCAATTTTTCCCGCTGTAATGTCGGCGTAGCTTGCGGCCGCCTCGTAGCGGGTGGTCACCGCGGCATCGGAGCTGGAAAAATAGGCGTTGGCCTGGCGCGGCAGGGCGTGGGGCACCGAGGATGTTAGATCGGCGGGCGTAGCCATGCCGAAGCCCTTGAGCATGGCATCGGCGTGGCCGAGGCGGGCCATCGCCTCGATGTAACGGAGGTGGGCGTGGATATAGCAAATGCCGATCTCGCGGGAGAAGCACGAGCTCAACTCGGCGCGTTGGAAAATCTCGCAAACCCCGCCGCGATAGGTCGGCGGCCGGTTCATCAAACGCGCGCCATCGGCGGCTAACAAGTGCTGCTGGATTAGCCCGGCGTGGCGGGCAGCTTCCTGCGGGGTGAACAAGCCGCCTAACATGGATCGGGTCATCGGCAACAAGCGGTAGTGGATGCCGGTGAGTTGGTCTAGCGGATGGAGCAAAGGTTGGCCGCTGGAGGAGGAGCCTGCATCGAACAGGAAAAACCCGCACAGGGTGCCATCGATGACGAGGTGGCGGCGGAAATCCTTTTCGACGGCATCGGCAAAGCCGCTGAGTCCGGCGAACACGCGGCCGCAGTGGCGGCTGAGATCTTCCATGCGTCGCAGCACTTGATAGCACAGGGCCACTGACCACGAGCTGACCAGTCGCTCGCGAAACTCCGGCTTGGCGGGCTGCAGCGAGTCGTTCCAATCGCCGTCGCCGTAGCGCAGCAGCGCGGTGCCGGGAACACAGTTGGCGCGCAACCAGCCGAGGTTGGCCACAACGTGGTCTAGCAAAGATGAGGTTTCCGTGGTGGTCGCCGCACTGCCGGGTTGGGTCCAGGCCACCGCTTCATCGAGGATGGCAAAATCGGCGGTGGCTTCGAGGTAATCGCACAGCGCCTTGAGCGGCCAAAGCGGGATGTCGCCGTGGCAATGGGCCTGTTGGATCCAGCCGAACGGATCCGTCATGAACCATTGCGGCCAGTGGTGATCACCGAGGAATTGGTGCTGATAGGTCAGCAGCAGGATTTTGCGGCAACTGGCAAAACGGCCGAGGGCCAGCAATAATTCAATCGACCCCTGGGTGACGTCGCGGGTGCCCCAGGCCCCGCCGTTGTATTGCTCGAGGCCGTGCGGAACGGTTAGATGAAGCATGCCGTTGTGGACAAACCACGGCAGGATTTGTTGGATCCGGCCGATGGTCGGATCGGCGCTGGCAAGCCGCAGGGCCAGCGCGGCGTGTTGCCAGGAAGGCGCGGTTTCGGCCGCAGAGGTGGCCAGCGCGGTGTGGCCTTCGATCTCGATGGTAAACGCGCGCACCTCGCGGGTGTGAAAAACGAGCATGGCGTGGCAGGCGTCGCCGCCAGCGATCCCTTCGGCACCGGTGATCGACTCGATGGTGTTGGGATCGGTAGCGCGCAGCGTGAAATGCGCTTCTGCATCCGCCCTGCGGAACAGGCCGCCGGCCGCCGCGCGAATTCTAACAATAGAAGTGGCCGCGTCGATTTCCAACTCGGCGGGTTCATCGTATTCGTTGACACCGGCGATCAGGCCGTGGGTCACCAAAAATTTGGCGGGCGGCCCGGTGGTGACGCGCACTTCGAAGCGGGCGAGGCTGCGGACGGGGTCGACGCTAACCGATACTTCGAGGGTGCGGTCGGCCAGCCGGTAGTGCCAGCGTGAGTGGTCGAGGGCCATTTCAAACAACGACGGCACGCACAACAATTTCCATATATCTCCGTCGCGCAGCCACAGGCGTTGGCCGGTGGCGGCGAACAGGCCGCAGGTGTCGCGCGGAAAACTCAACAAGCGGTGAAACGATGGATGGCCGCTGCTGAGCAAGGCATTGAAAATTCCCGCCATGCAGGTGGTGCTGCTCAACAGCGAGGCATCGGGAAAATCGCCGCCGCCCGAGCGCAAAATATTGGCGTGTGGCCGGGCGCTGATTGATTCCTTGGCGCGGGT
>WBXE01000198.1 GCA_008932955.1 Verrucomicrobiota bacterium | reverse complement strand
TGCCATCAATGGAATCTGGCTGACAGCCTCGGGGTGGCTCAATCTCCTGTTCATCCAGAACTATTACGGTCATGATCTTGGCGTGCTTCAGGTAGGCCTCTATGGCGCCGCTTCCACCATGGCGAATTTTTACATCGGTATTCTCATTTCCGCCATGGGCACGGAATTCTACCCGAGTTTAGTCCAGGCGGGCCGCGACCGCAGCGTAGTGAGCTGTCTCTTGAACCAGCAGACCCTGTTATCTATCGGTATTGGTATTCCTGTAACGCTGGGAATGCTTGTGCTTACACCGTGGATTCTCCAACTCTTGTACACCAGCGAATTCATCGCCGGTGGCGATCTGATGCGTTGGATGCTTGTTGGAATGGCCATACGCTTTGCTGCGTGCCCGATTGGATTCGCCGTGTTGGCAGTCGGCAGACCAAGACTGATTGCCATGAGCGAGTTGATTACTGGAATTGTGATGATTACTTCTTCCTACGTCATGCTACAAATTTTTGGATTGGTAGGCCTTGGCATAGCGTTTGTGATTACCAACAGCCTGTATCTGGCAGGCATTTTCGTGGTGATCCGCCGGATGGGAATCTGTTGGAACGCAAGCACCGGATTCTTCGTCATGGAAACCTTCGGGGTGCTTGCCGCATGCCTTATGATGGCGCTTCTAATGCCAGCAATGCAAGGCACCTTGACCTGCCTGGTTCTCACCGCCTGCTACATGGCTCATCTCGTGGTCTTGGTCCGCAGGGAGACTGGAATTTCACTAGCGCAACTTTTCAGCAAGCTCAAGAATTTCACTACTCGAAATCATGCATAAAAAACTGATTCAGGCAGCATTACGCCCATTGGGCTACTATTTGCGCTCTACCAAACACTTTGGCGATGGATACTGGCAGGATCTAGTTACGCTTATGGCTAAGCAACATTCCGGCGCAAAAGTCATGTTTGATGTGGGTGCGCACCATGGAGAAACCCTCGCAGCGGCTAAGGAAAAGTTGCCCCTGGCCACGATCCACTGCTTTGAACCCGATCCGGAATCCTTTGAGATACTTCGCTCCTGCGCCGCCGGTTTCCAGACTGTACGCCTTCACCCCATGGCTCTCGGGGCGGCTCCAGGCCGAGCGGAATTTCATCGCAACAGCGAGTCGATGACGAACTCGCTGCTGCCAACCAGCACAGCATCACTGGTAGGTGACTATGCCGAACTCACCCTTACAAAGGAAGTGATTGTAGTGCCCATTGAAACGCTCGACGCGATCTGCGCTCGAGAGGAAATTCATTGGATTGATCTTCTTAAAACCGATTGTCAGGGCTATGATCTGATGGTTCTGCAGGGAGGGAGGGGGATGATTGCCTCACACAGAATAGGCCTGATTACTTGCGAGGTGATTTTCGATCAGGAATATGACGGTCAGGGCAGGTTTCACGAATTGCTCGGGTTTCTCGATGCCCATGGCTACATATTCATGGGATTTTATAATATGGCCCGGAATCGCCAGAACGAATGCACGTTCTGTGACGCGATTTTTTCAAGACCTTCTCAAACCGCTGATTCCAAAGACGCGCCATTTCCCAAGCATGAATCAGGAGCCGCCTAGACTCATCATTTTAACCGGAGCTTATGATGATCAATACCTGCATGGCCGCCGGGACAATCCGGCCATCTGCACCAGTGCTGGCAAACGAGTCATCCTCTATCATGCGATCGAGCAAGCCGTCGGATCGCCGGTGGTGCTTCTCAGTCGGCATCCCCGGGGACGTGGCGCAATTGAGTCCTTGCCAGAAACCACCAGCCGCTTCGGGGCGCAAACCCAGGTTTTTGCCAAGGCCTCGGGAATTCGCAAGATCCGCTTTCTGCTGGATTTCATCCATTATGCCCGTCACGTCGCGAGGCATTCACGCTCCGGGGATACGCTGGTCATCGACAATTACGAACTGATCTACGTGCTTGCCGTTTATTACTGTCGCTTGCTCGGGCGCGACAATCCGATGCTTCTGGAATACGAAGACGGCAAGCATCTCATCGACAAAGGAATATGGAAATGGATGAGCGGTCTCGCGGAGTGGATGGCGCGGCCGCTGGTCAAAGGTGCGTTGCTGGCCACTCCGACCTTGGGTGAGCGCCTGCCACCGGGAATTCCGCAAGTATTGGTGCCTGGCATCTTGTGCGATGGCATCATCCCGCGTCCTCCTCCCGCTCAGGGACAGCCTGTGGGTTTCCTGTATTCTGGATCTCTCGACCGCGAACGGGGCGTTCCACTGCTGCTCGACTATCTGGAAAATGGCATGTTCGTCCCCGGAACCGTTTTCCACATCACCGGCCATGGATACTTCTTGGATCGCTTCCGCGCCCTGCAAAACCGTTACCCAGAATTGATCCACTTTCATGGCTCGGTCTCCCAGGATGAGCTATCACGCATCCGCAGCTTATGCCACTTTGGACTCAATCTCCAGTCAGCGTCGAACCCGATCTCTGCGGTCACTTATCCCTCCAAGACCTTTGATTACCTCAATGCCGGGCTCAGGGTGCTGTCCACCAAGGCTGCGGGCGTTGAGCAAATACTCGGATCATCCGCAATCTACTTAAGAAATGAATCTCCTGCTGGCTTGGCCGAGGCGGTCCATATAGCCATTCAGCAACCGGACACCACTGCACTTTTGGGAACGCGATCCAGCATTGAAAACTACACTCTGGCGGGAACTGTCTTGCGAATGGCCAAACTATTCCGTTCGGTTTCCGCGATCTCCTAAATCTATCGCGTCGATAGCGAAATCCGCCCTGGTTTTTCTGGTCAAGGAAGACTCCAAATTGCTAGCTCACAAAATATGGGGTTAGACCACATATCTACTTCTAAGCCAGTGCATGGAAAATCCATTTTACTGGTGGCCGATCCGCATTTACCGGTGCCGCCGCCATATTATGGGGGAATTGAGCGGATTGTTCACTTGCTGGCGGAAGGTCTCGTGGAGCGCGGTTGGGCGGTCACTCTGGCCTGCCACCCGCAATCAAGCGGCCGGGCGAAACTTCTTGCACATCTCTGTGATCAGCCGGGCCCCCGGGGGCGTGTGATCAACACGTGGCAACTCCTCAAGCACCTTGCCCGCAACCGGTATGATCTAATCCACTCTTTTGCTCACTACGATTTGACGACTCCTCTATGGCTGTTGCCGCAAAAGCAAATCCAGTCGTTTCAGGCTCCACCCGATAGGAATGCATTTGCCAAGAGGGTGCGCCTGTTACCCAAGAGAGCCCTGTGGTTCACTACCTGTGGCTACCACATGGTCAAGGATTTTGAGACGATTGCCCCGACCCGGGCGATTCACAATGGCGTGACTATCGAGCAGTTTGATTTTCAGGAGCATGTGGCGGCGGATGCGCCGTTAGTGTTTCTTGGCAGGATTGAGCCGATCAAAGGCACCCACAGCGCCATTCAGATTGCGAAGGCCACCGGACGTAGATTGATCATTGCAGGAAACAGGTCCGAAAGTCCGGAAATTGATCGCTATTTCAAGGAGCAGATCGAACCGCAGCTTTCAGATCAAATCACTTATATTGGACCCGTCGATGACGTGCGGAAAAACCGGTTGCTTGGGCAAGCCGCAGCGCTGTTGATGCCAATCGAGTGGGACGAACCCTTTGGCATCGTCATGACCGAAGCTTTGGCTTGTGGCACTCCAGTGATTGGAACGGCCCGCGGGGCCCTGCCGGAAATTGTACGGGATGGAATCACCGGCCGGTGCTGTCATCATGTGGATGAAATGATCGATGCGGTAATTCACCTTGGCAATCTTTCCCGATGTGCCTGTAGAGAGGATGCGGCTTCAAAATTTTCATCCAGCGTCATCGTCGATCAATACGAGGCATATTACGCTACGATTCTCTCAGCATGAACGGGGGTTTGCTGATTCACCGGTTTGATATATTGCGCCTATCATGAGAATCGTCCAAATCACCACCGACAACCGCGAGCACTTCAAGGATTACGCGGCTACTGAGCCGTATTTCGGGGCGGCTCCGGCAGCGCTGTTTGAGGGCTTCTCGCAAATCTCTGGTGTCGAGGTCCATGTGATATCATG
>WBXE01000197.1 GCA_008932955.1 Verrucomicrobiota bacterium | reverse complement strand
TGGCAGCGGCAAAAAATTTATGCATCACCCGGCCACCGGATAAAGCCACGGTGAAATCACGGTCTACTGCCGTACTAGCTGCGATGGCATCTAACCATGCCTCCGCTGCCGCCGCCGCCAGTGAGTCGTCGCTTGGAAATGAAAAAAGTTGAAACTGGCTCATGGGATGCAATGTGGGGATGGATAAAAAAACGCTAGTTTGATCCTACGGGAGGTAGGATGAGCCACGGATTTTTATAGATTAGCCGGGAAGCCGCAAAGGTCGCGAAGAGACACGAAGCAAGACAGGATTTTTCTCAAAATCCCATTCCACTTTGCGCGCCTTTGCGATTCTGCGGTAAATCTTCAAGTTAGTCGGGAGGGTTATGGATTGCGGGGCTCGCGCCAAGCGCGGCCTGATTGCGTTAGAAGTGTGTCGGCCAGATGCGGCCCCCAATTACCAGCTGGATAGAACTCGTGCGGATCCAGCGGGCGCGCATCCCAACCGGCGCGGATCGAGTCGGCAATTTCCCAGGCCTGCTCGACTTCATCGCGCCGGATGAACAAGGTGGCATCGCCGGCGATGGCATCCAACAACAAGCGCTCATAAGCTTCCGGCGTGTAAGCACCAAACTCACTGTCATAACTGAAATTCATCCGCACCGGCCGCAGACCATACCCCACGCCCGGCACCTTGCCAGTGAAGCGTAGCGAGATGCCTTCGTCGGGCTGCAGCCGCAGCGTCAGTGCGTTGGCATCTAGCAACGGACCGCATTGCGCGGCAAACAACACATTCGGGGTGGGTTTGAACTGAACCCGCACCTCGCTCGCGCTAAGGGGCATCGCCTTACCGGTTCGCAGATAGATCGGCACCCCGGCCCAGCGCCAGTTGTCGATGAATAACTTGACCGCCACAAACGTCTCCACATCAGACTGCGGGTTGACCTTGAGTTCATCCCGATAGGCCGCTTGCGCCTCACCACTGACAAATCCCTCGCAGTATTGCCCGCGCACCACGTGGTCGGCCACCTGCCCGGGCTGCAGGCGCCGCACCGACGAGAGCAACTTGACTTTTTCATCGCGTATCGGTTCGGCATCCAGCGACACCGGTGGCTCCATGGTAACCAAGGCTAGGACTTGCATCAGGTGGTTTTGAAGCATGTCGCGCAGCGCCCCGGATTCCTCGTAGTAGCCGCCGCGCGAGCCGACGCCAATTTTCTCACTGACGGTGATTTGGATATGGTCCACTGCGTCGCGGTTCCACAGCCGCTCGAAGATGGAGTTGGCGAAGCGGAAGGTCAGGATATTTTGCACCGTTTCCTTGCCCAAATAGTGGTCGATGCGAAACACCTGTTGTTCATGGGCGAAGCGGGTGAGCTCATGGTTGAGTTCGCGGGCTGTCTCCAGATCGTGACCAAAAGGTTTTTCGATGACCAAGCGCTGCCAATATCCATGGCCATCGCGATGCAGCAACTGCGCCACGTGCAACTGCTCAGCCACCACACTGAATTGGCTCGGCGAGGTCGCCAGATAGAACAGCAAATTCTGCCGCAACTCTGGCGTAGGAAACGCCCCGATCACCCCCGCGAGCTTCACGTAAGCCGTCGGATCAGTTAGATCGCCCTCACAGTAATCCACGCGTTGCGCAAACGTCTCCCATACCGCTTCGTCCACCGGCTGGCTGCGCGAGTAGGCCGTCAGCGCCTCGCGCAATTCAGCCCGCCACTCCGCAGCGGATTTGGCCCGCCGGGCGAAACCGACAATGCGGAAATCAGCGGGCATCTGTCCGTCCTTGCTCAAATGATAGAGCGCGGGAATGAGCTTGCGGGCAGTCAAATCCCCGCTGGCCCCGAAAATCACCAGCGTACACGGTCCCACCGCCTTGCGAGCCTGGTCTAAACGGCAGGTCATCAATTCGTCCATAGCTTCATTGGGATGCATCTAACGCGACTTTGCAGTAGTCTGGAAAGAATTCAATCTGAAAACTGCGCTTGAAATCCTGCAATGTGAAGAGGAATAGCCGTGTTTTTCCACATGGGATAATTCATTCTGTGAAATCCGTGTAAACTGTGGTTAGCCTAACCGAATCTTGGTTCGCTTCGGAGTTTGATTTCAACCTGGCATTCAAAGAAAAATCCCCGGCCTGCAGGATGCTGGCCGGGGATTTCGTTTGGATAATTCCTACTTAAGCCGTGGTGGATTCCTCGTCTTCGTCGAAGATTTCCTTGGGGATAACAATCGGTTCGGGCTCCTCGACGGTGAACTCGAAGGTGGCATCGCGGTGGCAATGGAAACCCGAACCCGCCGGAATGAGATGACCCATGATGACGTTTTCCTTGAAGCCTGTTAGGTAATCGACCTTGCCAAGGGTTGCCGCCTCGGTGAGGACGCGGGTGGTGTCTTGGAACGAAGCGGCGGAGATGAACGAATCGGTCTCCAACGACGCCTTGGTGATGCCCAACAGGACCGGCTCGCCCTCGGCGGGCTTACCACCGTTGGCAAGGATCTCAGCATTGACGCGCTTGAAGGTGGAACGATCCACTTGATCGCCCCACAGGTATTGATCGGCATCGCCAGGATCGGTGATTTTCACCTTGCGCAGCATCTGCCTAACGATGACCTCTATGTGCTTGTCATTGATTTCCACGCCTTGGACACGATAGACGGATTGCACTTCGTTGACGAGATGCTCCTGAAGTTCCTGGGCGCCGCAGGCTTCCAGCAAATCTTCCGGTGACACCGGTCCTTCCGTGATCTGGTCGCCGCGTTTCACCTGGTCGCCATCGGTGACGACGATGTGTTTGCCCATGGGCACCAAATGATCGACTTGCTCGCCAGTGGTTGAATCGGTGATAACAACCTTTTTCTTGCCGCGAACATTGGAGCCGAAGGACACCTCGCCATTGATCTTGGCAATGACGCATGAGTCCTTGGGCTTGCGCGCTTCGAAGAGTTCCGCGACGCGCGGCAGACCACCGGTGATGTCCTTGGTGCGCGCCACCTTGCGCGGCGTCTTGGCCAGCTGAATACCACCGTGGACGATGTCGCCTTCCTTGACGGATAGATGGGCGCCGACGGGGATCGAGTAGCTCGCCTTGATCTCCTTGGTGATTTCGTCAAAGATAACCACCTGCGGATGAAGGTCCTCCTTATGCTCGGTAACGACCACACCCTTCTTGCCGGTTTCCTTGTCCGTTTCGTTAGCCACGGTGATGCCGGCGATCATATCGCGGAATTCAACGCGACCCGCTTTCTCGGTGAGAATCGGCACGTTGTAGGGGTCCCAGGTGACCACGGTGTCGCCCTTCTTGACATCCTCGCCGTCCTTGACGGAGATGATCGAACCAATGACGATGTTGTGGCTTTCGAGCTCCAGGCCGTCTTTGCCGCGGATCGAGATGGTGCCATTTTTATTGAGCACCACCCAGTGGCCGTCGGCTGACTGAACCGTGCGCATCGCCTTATAGACCAATTGTCCGGTGTGTTTCACCTTGATGATAGGCTGCTTGAAGGTGGCCGCAGCCACCCCGCCGACGTGGAACGTACGCATGGTCAACTGAGTGCCAGGCTCGCCAATGGATTGGGCGGCGATGATGCCGACGGCCTCGCCGATTTTCACCGGTTTGCTGGTGGCCAGATTCAGACCATAACAATTCGCACAGCACCCGCGGTCCGATTCGCAGGTAAGCACCGAACGGATTTTAAGTTTGAGGCAACCGATTTTTTCGATCGCAGCGGCTTGGCGCTCATTAACGATGTCATCGATGTTGATGATAATTTCGCCGGTGACCGGATCCTTGATCTGCTCGCCGGAGACACGGCCATAGATACGCGTGGAGAGCGAGGCGGCTTCCTCATCGCCATCGATGATGGCCGCAACCGTGATTCCGTTGACGGTGCCGCAATCCTGATGGGTGATGATGACGTCCTGTGCCACATCGACGAGCTTGCGCGTCATGTAGCCGGAGTCCGCGGTCTTAAGCGCGGTATCGGACAGACCTTTACGAGCACCGTGAGTGGAGATGAAGTATGCCAGCACCGAGAGGCCCTCACGGAAGTTCGAGATAATCGGCCGTTCGATAATTTCACCGGACGGTTTGGCCATCAACCC
>WBXE01000196.1 GCA_008932955.1 Verrucomicrobiota bacterium | reverse complement strand
GATGCGGGGGCCAGTTCTGGCGTGTGGTCGACGAGCAACACGACGACTACCGTGGGAGGCCAGAGTGTTAGCGATACGGCTGGCGTCAACGGCAGCACGTGGGTGCAGGGAGTCAACTACGTGTTGTTTGAAAACGTGGTGCCCAATGGTAGCGGCAATATTACCCTCAGCGGACACAGCGTTCCCACCACTCAGCATTCTGATGCGCGGTTGCCTCTCAACGGCTTCCAATTGGTGGATGCTGGCCCCGTCTCCAACGCGACGCTCACCGGAGCCGCGACAGCCGCGGCCTTCACGACCACTTACGGCACGGCCTCAGCAGCCCAGACGTTTGCGATTGGTGGGTCCAGTCTGACGGCCAATATCACTGCCACCGCACCGACGGGCTTTGAAGTGTCCAGTGATGGATCCAGCTACGGCTCAACGGCTACCTTCACCCGGACCGGCGGTAGCGCGAGCGGAACCCTCTCCTTGCGCCTCTCGGCCACCGCTGCGGTGTCCGGCAGCTACGATGGCCAGAATATCGTGCTTTCCAGTACCGGTGCCACTTCGGTGAACGTGACCACCGCCGCCAGCGGCAACTCGGTGAGCCCGGCTGCTCAGAACTACACCAGCTGGGCCAGCACTAACAGCATGACCGGCGGACCGACCCATGTCGGCCAGGACGGTCTCTCCAACTTGCTCGTCTATGCCCTCAACCTCAAGACCAACGGCGGCAACGGCTCACCCGGCACTCTAACTGGCCACTTGCTCAGCTTCGCCAAGCGTGCGGACGCGGTCACCAACAATGATGTCACCTACGCCATCCAAATCTCCGCCGACCTCGGGGTGGCCGACCCATGGACCACCACCACCACCGGGGTGACGGAAACCACGTCCGCCATCGCCATCGACATGTCCACCATGGGCGGCGCCAAAAACTTCGCCCGCCTCATCGTCACCCAGAAGTGATGAGAGGGTAGGGGGATTTTGGCGCTTTCCGCCAGAGATTGGATCATCGATTGGGCCTGCCGCGTTGCGCGGCAGGCCTTTTCGCTGTGTAGGGGCTCCGCTCCATGCTTCAGCCACCCGAGTCACTTGGCCCCGATGCGGTTAGGGAGCGACGACCTTACTGTCGTCGTGGGGAGCGACGACCTTACTGTCGTCGTGCGGGAGCGACGACCTTACTGTCGTCGTGGGGAGCGACGACCTTACTGTCGTCGTGCGGAAGTAACGCCCATGAACCGAGCCTTCGGCACTCATTCATGGGCCGCTCTTCCGCTTCCACCACAGGAATGTGGTGGCTCCTTAGCCCGTGAGTCGGGAGGATAACCGCCGCTACAACGCCGCGCATTGGCTAGCGGCGGTCACAGACCGCGGCCAATGTGAACATGCCGAACTTCGCATCGCGAAACCATTGCATGCTCTCATCGCGCTGTTACGTTGCCTCATGGGCCTGAGGCACCTACGATAGATCCGCTGCCCGCACCCCACTAGTGGCTAGCAACGCCGCCAAGCATTTTCTAATAACTTGTGTGTTAATCAGATGTTTTTTGGTATGTCTCGCGTCACTTCTTTAAACTGCGCAAGACCGGCTGCGTGGTCGCCGCCTCGATTGACTTGATAGCCGTTTCCACCGATGCCACCCGCTGCTTGTTGGGCTCCACAGGGAAGGTGTTGTTATTTACTTGGTTGTTGAAGAATACGACGAGCTCCTTGAGTTGGGGCACCGCGCTGCGGGCGGCCTTGCCAAATTTTACGACCTCTTTGAGGATCTCCCCGGTGCGGCGCCTGCTGCCGTGTCCACCCTGGCTCTTGGCAAATATGATGCCCGCAGCGATGCTCTCGACGTAATTATATTTCGCCAAGGCCTTGAAGGCGCCCATGCGGATTTCGTTAGAGAACATCCGGTCCGCCGGGCTCATGGTTTTCACTGCGGCTACGAGGTCGGGTGCCAGCGCCTGCACATCTTCCAGACTGAGGTTGTTTTCAAAATAGCCGCGCAGGTGCCAGCCGGCCATGCCGTCAGGATTGTTAGCTATGGCGCGGATCGCAGGGTAGACCAATTTTGGATCGCTGGTTTTGACGCTCTGGGCCAGAGGTCCGTCGAACAAGGCGACGGCGAGCTGGCCCTGGGCAATCTGGATCGGATCGGCCCAGTCGATTGGCTGCTGCGGTGCGGCGGTATTGGCCGTGGCTAGCAGAATATTGGGCAGCACGGGTTTGGCCAGGGCGTTGACGAGTTTGATAGCTTGAGCGGCCTTGTAGCGCAGCCAGCGGTCATGATGTGAGAGCAGGCGCACAAACACCGGTAGCGCCACGACGCTCTTCATGTAGCCGAGTGTCTCGCAGGCACCCTGGGCAACATGCACATCTGTACCTTCTGCCATTTTGATTAATTCCGGCTCCATTGTCTTAGCTGCTGGCCGTTTGGCGAGTTCCTCAGCCGCCCAGCCGCGCGCCACCGGTGACCAATCGCTGAAGGCCGCCACCAATTGTTCGGGTGTCATTTGCAGGCGGTCTAGGTCGAAGCGGCCGGAGGTCATGGCAGCCGCGACCTCCTGCTGGGTGAGAGAGTTGGCAGGATTGGCGTCCTTGCCGGTGATGTAGAGGTTTTTCAAGGCCATCGAATACGTAAGCACATAGGTGGCCGTTGGGCTCAGGCCAGCGTAACTACTTTTTCCGTAGTAGGTATTGTCCTCGGTCGAGCCGGGGCCATATTGTTCGCCACCATCATAGGTGAACGAGCCATCGCAGCGGCGCACTAGGTCGAGGTGGGTGGAAGCCTCCCGGAAGAAAGCCGAGGCCGCGGCGGGGCCGCCGATATGGGCGCCCAAGGCACCCCACAGGTAACTGAACCCTTGGCCGGTGTGGCCGCCTTCGCGGTTCTTATAGCCGGCGGTGGCCATCTTGGCAAAAAACTTGGCTTCCTCGGGCCGGTTCCCTTGCATCGCATAGTACACTGCGGTCATCGCACTCTTGCCATTGTTATCATGAAACGCATACGGCTCGTGCTCGCCGTAGGGAATGGTCCCCTTGTCGACGTAGTAGGCGAAAAATTTTGAACCCCGCGCGATGGCTGGATCGATCTCCGCATCCGTAATGCCACATTTTTTACCCATCACGATAGCCAGGTTGGCCACTAGGCCAGCCTGGTTGACCGGGCCGTAGGGTGGGATGGATCCATGCAGCTTGCCATCAGCAGTGCGATCGGAGAAGCCATGACCAAAGGTGCCATACATCCCTTGGCCTTTAGCTGTGGCAAGGGTAATTTCGCGGATGGCGTGCAGGACATCCTGATCGCCGGTGCGCAGGAAATACTCGGTCAGAAACAAATTGCGGTAGCCACTCTCCCAGGTGTCCAAGCCGCCTTTCGACAGGTCCAGGGTGGTTGGCCCCATCTTGTGAGCAAACTCCTTGATCTTTGGCAGATCGTCGGGATTGTCAGCGGCTAACAAAGCCAGCCCGGTGATCGCGCCAGCCCAGTTTTCACTCAACGGTTCCTGTTCTAGCAGCTTACAGGCCTCGGCGAAAATCTTCTGCGACTTCGGGCAGTTGTACGGCGCGGTGTCGCTGTAGGTGCCCATGATGTTGAGCCTGAGTTGCGCCACGTCGGTCTTGCCCGCGCGCCAACGGGTCAGCTTCAGGATGCCTTTATGGGTTTCTTTTTCCGCCTCCTGGATCGCTAGCGCGATGCTGCGGCGCGCATCATCAGTGAACATCTTGCCGTCAATCCCGAGAATCACATCATCGACCTGCATCACCCCGTCGGCTGGCGACTTGGCCCCGACATGAGTGACGAGAATTTGCCGGCTCACCGCGGTGGTGCGACTTTGCAGGCCGTCGAAGTGGGTCGCTGGCTTCAAATAGATCCAGCCGCGCATCCCGGTGGCCCCCAGATTGTAGGTTTGCTTGGGATTGACCCCGGTGGTTTCCCCCTTGAGCAGGTCTGGCGGCCCTTCGATCGCCTTGACCGGCAGGCTCAGCAACATGGCCATGGCCAGCAGGATGGAGGGAACTGGATTTAGCGTTTTTTTCATATTTTTCAAGTGCTTGTGGCTTTTGGCACCCGAACCCGGTGTGCTGAAGATGTGGAACATTGAGTAACTACCAAATACTTACCGCAGAGTCGCAAAGGTCGCAAAGG
>WBXE01000195.1 GCA_008932955.1 Verrucomicrobiota bacterium | reverse complement strand
TTCCAGCAGCACGATCTAACTGATGAACCGGAGCAGGCCGGCTTGCGGCGGGACCTCGACGCGCGCCTAGACGCCGCGCTAAAGCAAGCCGGCGACACCTTCCAACCGCGCCAGCATTACCTCGATAAGTGGGGTTACACATTGGCGCCGCATGCCGGTGTTTCCTATGCGCCCAACGCCAAAGTCCTAAGCCCGCGGCCACAAACCGCACCCTAATAATCGCCCATTTCACTTTGCGCCCCTTGGCGTCCTTTGCAACACTGCGTTAAATCTTCAAGTTAGTCCGGGACACTAGCGCGGTGGCGGCTCACCACTGGCATGGCGCAGCTGGCGGCGGTTGGCAGCGCTTGGCAGGGTGGTGCGGGGACTGGCCGGCGGCGTGAGAAAGGTGGGGCAGCCACGCCCGCCGGCGGCGAGGTGATCGGCCGTTAGTGATGACTCCAGTACGGCGGGATCCACGCCCGCATCGCGCAAATACAGAAACAATTGCTCGGCTAGGTTGGCCGGGGAGATTCCCTGGTTTTTGCCCATCCAAGCATGCAGGCGTTGCGAAAAATCCCAGAGATTCCAGAATGGCGAGGCGTGCCGCGATTGGCCTAACAGTAGCGGCAGGGTCCGGGAGAACCGCCCGCTATTGCCGAGCACATCCCAATGGCGGGCGACGCGTTTCACCTGTTGCAGGGTGGCAAAATCGAGATCGCGATTGGCTAGCAACTCATACGGTGCCAGCGGGGAATAGACCATGGCGAAGGTCTGGTCGTGGCGGATGATCGGCGTGCCACGCAGGCGTTTGAGGATGCCAAGCTGGATTTCCTGCGGACCGAGGCGCCACAAGCGGTCAAACCCCGAAGCAAAACTCTCCAGACTTTCGCCCGGCAGTCCAGCAATCAGGTCGGCATGCACGTGCACTCCGGTGCACTGCTTGAGAAAACGCAGGTTGTCCTCTAACCGCACAACGTTCTGGCGGCGGCTTATATTGCTAGACACCTCGTCGTTGAACGATTGAATACCCACTTCGAACTGGAGCGCGCCGGGAGGGAATTTGGCAATCAAGCCGCGCAAGGCCTCCGGGAAACGATCGGGGATCATTTCGAAATGTAGAAACATCCCGGCTTGCCAGTGCTCCAGGAAAAATTCCAGAATCGCAACGCTCACCCGCACGTCGAGATTGAAGGTGCGATCGAGAAACTTAAACTGCCGCGCCCCGCGTGCCAATAAACGCCCCATCTCGAGTAAAAAATCGCCCAGCGGAAACGCCCGCACCGGCAAGTCGACCGAT
Organism: Verrucomicrobiota bacterium; assembly: GCA_008932955.1. Classification (GTDB taxonomy): domain Bacteria; phylum Verrucomicrobiota; class Verrucomicrobiia; order Verrucomicrobiales; family Akkermansiaceae; genus Luteolibacter. The sequence goes on along the minus strand of WBXE01000195.1, from coordinate 2,898 downwards.
GATAAGCAGAACTCGCAGGAAAACGGACACCCGCGAGAAACCTCCACATACAACACCCGGTGAGCGATGTCCTGGTCTTTGTAAAACGGATAGGGTGAGGTTAGCTTTGCTAGATCGGGCAGGGACGCCGCCGACACCTTGGGCGGGGTCGCGCCCGCCAGCAGACTGCGGCAAAGTTCGGCGAATGCCAGGTCCGCCTCACCAGTGATCACATGATCAGCCCGCCTGATGATCTCCTGGGTGGCTGTTTCGTAACTCACCTCCGGTCCGCCAAGCACCACTTTTACGTCCGGGGCGAGTCGCTTGAGCAAGTCGACCACCTCGGTGCTTAGCGTCACGTTCCAGATATAAACTCCCAAGCCAATGATTTTTGGATTTAGGTCTAACAACTCCTCGACGATGTCTACCGCCCGTTGCTTGATATCAAATTCGAGAATCTCACAGCGCTCCTGCAGCTCGCCTAGATTGGCGTAGAGGCAGCGCAGCCCGAAGGCCGTGTGAATGTAGCGGGCGTTGAGAGTGGCTAACAGAATTTCTGGCATGGGGGCAGGTCCGGGCTTGAGGCCGGCCGGAAAGTACACCGCCGCCGTACCTTTGTCCATCCGCAGCAACGTTGCGTCTGCTCCCGACTAGCTAGCAGATTTACCGCAAAGCCGCAAAGTGGCGCTAAGGAGCCACCACATTTTGTGGTGTTGAGGAGGTGCGGCCCATGAATGAGTGGGGATGGCTCGGTTTATGGTCCATCCTTTCGCACGACGACAGTAAGGTCGTCGCTCCTTACCGCATGCCGTCAGGTTACGCTGGCAGATGACTGGAGCTCCTATGCTTATTAGGTTAACGCAGCAGCCCGGCTTTACGCAGCTCGCGATGGCGCAACCAGAAGAAGATCACCGGGGTGACGATTAGAATGTGCAGCAAGCTCGAGAGCATGCCGCCGATGACCGGAGTGGCCAGTGGTTGCATGACCTCGGCCCCTTGGCGGTGGCTCCACATGATGGGCAGCAGGCTGGCGACGATGGTGGCCACGGTCATGACTTTGGGTCGCAGCCGCAGCCGCGCTCCGTCCTTAACCGCTTGCAGCAGATCGGCGCTGGAGAAAGCCGTGCCTTTTTCCGCCATGCGGGCTTTGACGGATTCCTCGAGATAAACGACCATTACCACGCCGGTTTGCACCGCAGTGCCGAACAGCGCGATATAGCCGACCCACACGGCACCGTTGAAGTTATAGCCTAGCAACTTTTGCAAGAGTACGCCGCCGCTCAGGGCGAAGGGCACCGCAAACATGACGTGGGCGGCCTCCAGCGCGCTGTGATAGACAAGGTACAGCAACACGAAGATCACCAGCAGGACAATGGGGAAAACTACCTGCATGGTTTGCACGAAGCGGCGCTGGTTCTCGTATTCGCCGGTCAGCTTGTAGGTCATGCCGTCCCAATGGATCGTTTTGAGTTTTTGTTCGACCTCCTGGACGAAGCCGCCGAGGTCGCGGTCCTGGACGTTGGCCTGGACGTAAGAGCGAAGGCGGCCGTTTTCCGAGGCGATCTCGTTGGCACCGATTTCGCGGGTGATTTTGGCTACCATTCCTAGCGGGACGTATTGGTTGTTAGATTCCTCACCGCCGCGCATTCCCGGCTTGGCGGCGATGAGGATGGCGCCGAGGTGGTCGATGTCCTCGCGCTCAGAGCGGGCAACCCTGATTTGGATAGGGAAGCGCTGGCGGCCTTCGATGGTGGTGCTGACGTTTTTGCCGCCGATGGCGATTTCCACCGCGTCGAGGACGTCTTTGGCGTTGAGGCCGAAGCGGGCCATGGCCTCGCGATCGACCGCGATGTTCAAATAGGGTTTGCCTTGGACGCGGGACGGCGACACACCGGTGGCACCGGCGACGCCCTTGATGAGTTTTTCGACCTCGAAGGCCTTGCGCTGGATCGCGTCGAGGTTGTCGCCGTAGATTTTGACACCGAGTTGGGCGCGGATGCCGGTGTAGAGCATGAGGATGCGGTTTTCGATAGGCTGAAGCAGCGCGGGAACGTAGCCGGGTACCAATTGCATTTTTTCGGATAGCTCGGCTTTGAGTTTGGCGGTGGTCATGCCGGCGCGCCAGGCCGGGTTGCGCTTCACGCGGAAGCGGCCGTCGGGAATGTATTCGGGTTTGAGCATGATGGTGGTTTCCAACATCTCGGTGGGCGCCGGGTCGGTGGCGGTTTCAAAACGGCCGAGTTTGCCGGCCACGCTGGCCACTTCCGGGGTAGCGGCGATGACAGAGTCCTGCCAAGCCATGACCCGTTGGATTTCCTTGAAGCCGGTCTTGGGCAACATCACCGGCATGTAGAGCAGGCTGCCCTCGTTGAGCGGCGGCATAAACTCGCGGCCAAACCCGCTGACGGTGTCCGCCAGTTGAGGGTAGCCGGCGTCGCGAATGGCTTTCACGGCGGGGCGCGGCAGGCCGAAGGCGATGATCAACGCGGAGGCGAGGATCAGCCCGGCGGTGGATAGGACGGTCTTGCGGTGGTTGAGAGCCCAGTCGAGGGTCGGCTCGTAGATCCACAGCAGCAGTCTCATCACCACGTTCTTGTCCTCGGCATGGAACGGCCCGCGCACCAGTAGCGAACACAGCACGGGTACTAGAGTAACCGCTAACAAGGTGGAACCGATCATGGCGAAGGTCTTGGTGAAAGCGAGCGGATGGAACAACTTGCCCTCCTAGCCGGTGAGCGCGAAGACCGGCACGAAGGCCAGCACGATGATGGCCATGGCGAAGAAAATCGGCCGGCCGACTTGTTGGCAGGCGGCCAGGGTGGTGTCCCAGGTTTCCGCGCGGGTCAGCGGGCGAGCCTTGTCTGTCTCGGCCTTTTCGCAATGGCGGATGACGTTTTCGGTGACCACGATGGCGGCGTC
>WBXE01000194.1 GCA_008932955.1 Verrucomicrobiota bacterium | reverse complement strand
CTCACCCTAAAGATTGGTTTTCTACAGAAGGTAACAAAGGAAACGAAGGGAGAGGATTCTTTGTTGCCTTCGTTTCCTTCTGTTCAAATCCAGCTTGCGTGGTTTCGATTTCATCTGTGGCTTTTTTTTGGAGGTTGCTGGTCCAAGAATCTGGGCACCTCAGTCTGCCAAATAATTCATAACTCTTTCATTATCCGTGTAATCCGTGGTTCCTATTTTTCCTTCCAGTCTTCTGTCTTCGAGTCTTCTGTCTTCCCGTCTTGCTACATCTCCAGCATCAGTGACAGGTGTTTGGCTGTCAGTTCGCCCATCGATCGGCAACGCGCAAAGGTGCTGGTATGATGGATCCGGTCGAGCTCCGCAGCCAAGCGCACGACGTGTTCGCGTGGGGCGAGTTCCTCGCGGCGCATGATCCCTAGCAAGGCTCTCAGGCGTGAGCTTTCCACCTTGGCACGGCGGGACATTTGCGCGTATTCCTCAGCGACGTACTGGTCGATGGTCTTGCGGTTGAGCACCTCGAAAGCGAGCCGGGTGATGGCGCGGTTAGAGCTGAAGCGCAGCGCCAGATAGGTATTGCCATTGCCTTCGTAGGATTGCTCGTCGAAGTCGATGGGCCGCACCCGGTACTGGACTTCCTCAAAGTCGGGGGTTATTTCGACGACGTAGTTGGCGCTGCGCATGTCGCCGAGCAGCCGGATGAAACATCGCTCGTTAAACTTGGTGAACTCCTTGGCTATGCGCACCTTGTTGATGCCGGGTTGGCTCAGGTAGTCCCGCAGAAACACATCTCCCGGCACGCCCGCAATGTGCTCCTCGATCAGCGTGGTGCCGTTGACAATATAGTTGATGCGGTTAGGCGAGAGGATGTGCTCGAGTTCCAAGCCATAGATGCGCGAGGCATCCGCTTGTTTTACGTAAAAATAGTCAGAGTTGTCATTGAATACGTTGGTGATGCGCACCCGGAATGGCTTGGAATTGCCGAAATCGCCGAAATCTATCCGGTCAACCAGCAGGTGCTCGTGCTGGGTGACGTCGCGGCCTAGTTTCAGCTCGGTGTAGATGCTGGTGAGGCGCGGTCGCAGTTCTGCGAACACCTCGGGCGGGTACATCACGGTAACCCAGAGGGTTTCGCGGCCGCTCGGGTCTTCGTATGGCACCGCTCCACTGAAGCGGCACAACTCCCAATACACTTGCGGGATGTCGCGCTGGCGGTCGAAGTGATAGAGATACTGCCGCAACGGCGAGGACACCGGGTATTGGAGCTTGCGGCGCGAAATCATACACCTAGCCTGCCCGCTTTGCGCCAAATTACCAGTCCCGGTTTTAGCACGCTCATTGCGGGCTATCTCAGGCCGGGGCGTGGGCTGCGTGGCGGGCGAGGAATTCCTCGGCGAGCGCGCGGTAGGCTTGGCTGGCGATGCCCGAGGCGTCGTGCTCGAAGATGGTCTTGCCGTGGCTGGGGCTTTCGCCGATGCGGATGCTGCGCGGAATGATCGTGCGGTAAATCTGCGCCGGAAAAAACTGGGTTACTTCCTCGACGACTTGGCGCGAGAGTAGGGTGCGCCCGTCGTACATGGTCATGACGATGCCTTCGAGACGGATGTCCACGTTGGCGTTGGAGGCGCGGATTTGATCGATAATGTGGACGATTTTGGCCAGGCCTTCGAGGCCGAACCATTCGCATTGAAGGGGGATGAGGATTTCATCGGCTGCAGCCAGCGCCGAGGTCATCAGCACACCTAACGACGGCGGCGTATCCAGGATGCAGTAGTCGAAGAGGTTGTTGGGCTTGAGGGCCTGGAGAATGCTGCGCAGTCGGGTGAGGTGGTCATCGCTGCGGGCTAGCTCAATTTCCACTCCGGCGAGGTCCATTTCCGAGGGCACTAACGACAGGTTGGCGCGGCCACTGGGCAGGATTTGCTGGGCGACGGTGGTTTCGCCGATAAGCACCGGATACATGCTGCAGCCCTCGGGCGCTTCGATGCCCAGACCACTGGTGCAATTGGCTTGCGGGTCCAAATCGAGCAATAGCACGCGTTGGCCGCGCAGCGCGAGGGCGGCGGATAGGTTGATGGCGGTGGTGGTTTTTCCGACGCCGCCTTTTTGATTGGCGATGGCTACGACTTTCATGGATTCAAGGGCTATCTGACAAAGCAGCGAGTCTTGAGTGGGTGCCGCTCGATGGCAATCAAAACCGCAAACGGATTCAGCGAGTTGGCCCAAGGTGGTTCTGGCGGGGGAAACGGTTTGACGGCCCGCACCCCGCCATTTTGACTTTGCGGGGGGCGTATTTGGCCCCCGGCAGGCATGGCGGTCAGGTTGTTAGCGCGTGCAGCACCAGCAGATCCAGCCCGCTGAATTGTGAGAATGCCTTGTCGGTGGTGATCATCTGGAACCCGGAACGGACGGCGAAAGCGGCCAAGTAGGCATCCATCCAGAGTTTTGGTGAATGGGTATCGCGGATGGCCAGGGCTTTCCAGGTTTCCTCCACGCCTTCCGGCTCGTTGGCGAAGGTGAAGCGCCCATCCTCCATGAATCCGTCGATCACGTCCCATGCCTGCCTGTTGCTTAGCGGAGCATTGCCATAGCCTGCCAGCACCCCAGCGGTCGTGAGTAGTCGCAGCAATCCCTGCTGGGTGACGCGGCAAAAGCACAGGCTCGTCCACTCTTGCTCGCCGTCGAGCCAGGCACGGGCCGCCCGATGGTGCGTGTGCCCGGATAGAACCAAAGCCAGCCAGATATTAACGTCGAGTAGCTTCATGGATCCATTCCACTTCCTGATTCAGGAGCACTTCGGCGACTCGATCCGGTGTGAGTGCCGCTTTCGAAGCTGCCGGGTGACGGCACTGGATCAGGGGGAGTTTCACCGACTCTCGGCCGAACTGGTTCTGAGCCAGCTTGGGTTGGGCCAAGCCGCGGCGAAAAATCTCAGCCGCCACGTCTTTGAATTTACGTCCTTCCTGCACCGCCCGCATTTTCATCGAGCGCAGGAGATCATCGGGGATGTCGAGGGTCGTTTTCACGGAGACAACTTTCCAGCTTTCCAGCTTTCTGTCAAGCTGCCATGCCGTTTTAGCTCAACTGCACGCCATTACGGCAGCAGCCTCACACCAGACGCCGGTCGAGGAGCTTGGCCTTGAGGGGATCGGCGGCTTGGAGGTGGGCGAGGGCGAGGGCGAGGGCGTCGGCGGCGTCGGGCGGCGGGGTCTCGGCCAGGCCTAACAAGGCGCGGACCATGAAGGCGACCTGGCTTTTGTCGGCGGTGCCCTTGCCGACGACCGCCATTTTGATTTTGCGGGGGGCGTATTCGTACACCCGCAGGCCGTGGTCGGCGGCGGCAATCAAGGCCGCGGCGCGGGCCGCGCCCATCGAAATGGCCGTCTGATGGGATTGGACGTAGATGATGCCCTCGACGGCGACCTCGTCAGGTTGATAGGTTTGGATGATGTTGACCAAATGGGTGCGGATGGCCGAGAGCGCCGCGGACTGGGCAATTTTGCTAGGGATGGAGATGACATCATAGGTGAGCACCTTGGGATGGCGCGCCTCGCCTTCGAGCACTGCGTAGCCGGTGTTTCTAACTGCAGGATCGATGGCTAGGACGCGCATGGGGGAGAAAGACAGAAGACTGGAAGACGCAAGACACAAGAGAAGAGGAAGCGAAGAGGTTGCTACTCAGCAATCATTTATTGAAGATTTCAGAAATCAAACCGCAGATGAACGCAGATGAAAATGGATAAGCGTTGGAATTGAGTTCGTTTATCCTAAAAAGGAAAATGGAAAGGGTTGCAGAGACGTTTTATTACCACAGATTTCACGGATTTAAGAGGATTACACGGATAAGATGGTTCTGATCTATCAAGTCTCAGGCTAACCCAAATGGTAAATACCATATGATTCATAACACATGCATTATCTGTGTAATCTGTGAAATCTGTGGTTTGTATTTTCCTTTCAGGAGACACAAGAAAAGAGGGCGCAAGAGAAGAGGAAGAAGAGCGGGTGGGGCGGGCCAGGGGGCTTCACAGGGGCAACTTGAGGCCCGCGGCGCGGGCGAGGCGCTGTTGATTGGCGTCGAAGGTGAGGAAATGGGTGGCACCTATGATGCGGGCGGCGGCGACGTGAAGGATGTCGAAACCGCGATGGCCGCCGCTGAGCGTGTGGGCGGCGGAGAGGCGG
>WBXE01000193.1 GCA_008932955.1 Verrucomicrobiota bacterium | reverse complement strand
TTTTTTGCATGTGCATTCTCTCACCATTTGCAGCACAGCGGAAGTCCAGGACAAGCCCTATTTTAATCCGTAAAATCCGTGCAATCCGTGGTTGATCTAACATTAGATTGGCTTAAACCTCGGTTGGCGGGTTGAAGGGCCCCGCCCCACCCGATTTTCAAATTCCCTTACGGCATCCTTTCCTGTATCTTCCAAAGTCATGAATCGCACATTCCACCTCGTCGCTTTGTTGTTGATCTTGCTGCCCGCCGCTGCCAGCGCCGCGTCAGCCGACGCCGCACGCGTGGAAAAAACCTATCAACTCTCGCTGGACCAGTGGACCCAGGACCTGCGCGGCACCACCAGCGCCGAAGCCCGTGCCAAGGCATGGGCGGCGCGCCCGGATCCCGCCGCTGCCGCCAGGCAGATGTGGGCCGTCATCAGCCCGGCTCTGCGCGAACCCTGGACTCTCGAGCCAGCCGCTTGGTACCTGAGCATCGCCGCCGGCCTGCGCAGCACCCTGCCCAACGGCAGCAGCAGCTTGACCTTCGCCGAGGAAATCAAGGCCATCTATGCGGCAGTGGAGACCTATCACATGCAGAGCTCGGCCTCCCCGGCTACCGAGCCCGCCAAACTCCCGGCGCTCTGCCTCGCCATGGCCGCCAACGATGATCCTCGCTCGCTGAGCCTACTCGAAAAAATCCAGACCGCCCACGCCGATAAAAAGGTCCGGGGCGTCGCGGCTCTGGCCATCGCCATGCGCCTTAAATTCCTCGGTGATGATCCCGGCCTGATGTCCAAACGCCTCACTCTGCTGCGCAGCGCCATCATCGATAGTGCCGAGGTGGAGATCCACGGCGTTGCCGTCGCCAAGCTCGCCGAAGACGAACTCTATATCATCCGTTTTCTAACTAAAGGACGGGTGGCTCCTGACCTCAGCGGTGTCGATTCAGGTTCCATTCCAATGAAACTATCCTCTAACGCCGGTAAAGTCGTCGTTCTGCTGTTCTGGAACAGCGGCGTGCCGGAGGCGGCTCGCGTGCTCGAAATGACCAGCGCCCTAACCAAAAAGTTTGCCGGCAAACCCTTCGCCCTCATCGGCATCAACAACGACTCGACCGCCAGTTTGCGCGAAATGCAAAAACAGCCCGACCTGATCACTTTCCCCAATTTCTCCGACCCACAAAACCAGCTGGCCCACGAGTACCGCATTGGCGCCTGGCCCTTGGCTTATATCCTCGATGGCCAGCGCAAAATCCACTACGCCGGTCCTCCCGGGTCTTTCGTCGATATCACCGTCGCCGCCTTGCTCGAGCCAAGCCCACCCGCCGCCAAATAATTTCCTCCCCTCCGTGGTGGTCGCGGAAGAGCGGCCCATCAATGAGTGCCGAAGGCTCGGTTCATGAGCGTTGCTTCCGCATGGTCAAGGAGCCTAGCGTGGGGGGAATTCGCAGCTTGCTGAAAGGTATCCCTTGGTGCGGGATGGTTCCGCCGCTGTGGCACCCGCCCAGGGCGATTGGCTGAGCTGGCAATGCTTCCTCCAGCCGCTGCCATCGCCTTCGATTGACCCGTGCGGATTGTTTATTGTTGATTTCTGATGGGATCGATGAACCGTGCAGGAGCTAACAATGGCGGCTGGCCGCGCCCATGCAAAGCCTGCCAACCCACTTCGTCATTCAAAAATCGTTGCTGCCCGTCGCGGGCCACTCAGCCATCCGTCACCACCCTCGTGGACACCGCTCCCCCTGCCTTGCCAGAGCGTCGCAGCCAGCCCACGGGCAAGCATAACTGAGGGCTAAGCCCAGCTCTGGACTAGCAACTCACGGAGCCGCTGCGGATCGGTGGCCGAGGTTTTTGCCACAAAGCCGCGGGCATGCGCGAAATGCACATCCTCACAGGCCCCGATTTTGGTGAAATCAAGTCCCGGGTGGTCGTTGTGACGGGACAGTCCAAACCCCCTGCCCCGGCGGTCCGGGTAAACCAGTCCGACTACCTTGTCACCGGCCGGATGGCTGTCGATGAAACGGCTCAGTCCAGAGGATGGCTCCTCTGGGAGTGGATCGGTGCGGGGCAGGAACAACACATGGAACGGCCCCGTCGCGGATTTGATCTCCCAGAATTCGCCGACCTCGGCGATGAAATCCAGCCGCTGCCTCAGGCTTCTCAAGTAGTTGAGGAGGTCCTCGCCAATCCAGCGCATCACTTCCCACAAGCTATCTCCCGCCGCAAGTCGGGTGCTGGCGGCGAAGCGCCTCAGCAGCGTCATGTCGATGGGTGAGTTGAGTTTGGCCAGGGTGCTGCGCTCAATCCCAAGCCAGCGCGCCGTTTCCTGCGGGCCGCGGGTGTCGAGCCACTCGCTGGGCTCCAGCCAGTCGCAAAACGCCAGGGCGTCTTGGTAAACACCGAGGTGTTGGAGCACCAGACTCAAGGCGCACATCGGAGGATGATCCTTGGGAAACTGGTGATGATCGAAATTTCCCCTGTCTGGCTGATGCTCTCCACCCACGTCCACCACGGCCATGCTGGGATCCGCGAGTTCGGCGGCGCTGGGTTCCCGCCTAACGATGGGGACGGGGCTATGTGCCAGCAGCACGCAACAGGCAAGGAACTCGTCTTTGTGCGAGCCTCCGGGGTGAGTCAGGATTTGGGAAAAGGTCATGGCGCGTACGGTCGGCAGCCTCTACCCTCCCAACTGAGTTGGCAATCCTCGAAAAACTTAAAACCGTGATCCACGTGGAGCGACCAGGTGCGCCGCCTTCTAAAATGGGTTCACAACTCAGTAAACGACCTCGCTTTCAACGAATTGCTTAGAAAGTTGGATTCCCCTAATTCGTGGCAAAGAAACCACTGAGGAGAAATTGATAAATATTTCAGTGGCATCAGTGGGAATCAGTCCCTCAGTGGTAAAATTCGTCACGCCCAATCCCCACAGGAAACCTTGAGCTTGCCCGCAATTTGAGGGAATTGAACTTGCTCGACCCAGTGGTGCCTTTGAGGTCATGCACTGAGTTCAGAGATTCGGCTGATGCCCGACCCAGCTGATGACCTCACGAGACAGACGCAGGGGCGTTGCGCGGCCCTGCGATCACGGCAGGATTGCAAAAATCCGCATCCGTGGCACTATCCGGCATGGATCTTGCCGAAATCACCTGCCCAACCTGTTTTGAGGTGTTTGAAGTCGCCGTGCCGCATCCCGACGAAATGCCGACGGAGGTGGACTACGATTGCGAGGTGTGCTGCCGGCCGATGACTATCGTTTTCACCGAGGACGATGTCTATGCACGGGGATTGGCTGACTAATACATGATTACATGGTGACAGATATAAAGTGGAGAATTTCCATGAGTTGCCTTGGAAAATCCGACGGGTGAGCACTTCGGGATATCGTGAAGGCTGCTAGCTGCCGCGCGGGACTTGGAGATCAGGGCTCAATCGTCGAGGTGGCTGCTGAGGGATTCGCGCAGGGTGCCGCGGGCTCGGAATAACAGACTCTTGACTGCGGATACCGAGAGCTTGAGCACGCCCGCGATTTCCTCGTAGGGCATCTGCTCGTAGCGCCGCAGCACCACAGCGAGGCGCTGGGCTTCCGGGAGCGCGGCGATGGCCGCATCCACGGCTTTGCAGAGTTCGGCTTGCAGCAATTCGGCGTCAGGTTCCAGGGCGGAATCCGCTTGGATTTGGAGGTGGGAGAATTCCCCCCGTTCGTCGGACGACACTTCCTTGCGGCGGCTGCGGCGGCGACTTTCATTGAACACCAAATTGCGGGTGATCGTGAACAAGTAGGTGGTGAATTTGGCATCCGGCCGGTAGTTCTTGGCGTGACGCCACAGGCGCAAAAATACCTGCTGCGAGATATCCTCAGCTTCCGACGGGTTGCCGAGCATTTTCGCCACGGTGCCCACCACGGCATCTTGGTGGCGCTCAACCAAGCTGCGAAACGCCGCGTGATCGCCCCTGCCGACGCGAGCCATCAGGGCCACGTCGAGCGCGTTTTCATCGCTAGGGTATGTCGCGAGACTAGCCTCCATCGGAAAAATTGTGGGTCGGGCGATTCACCTTGGAATGGTACTGTGTCTGATCTGCTTGATGCATGTCATATCCCTTCGTCATGGGGTAGAGCAGGAACCGTTTTAACCTTTTCAGAGTTTTCGAATCTTCTCCTCCAGCGCTTCCTCGAGCTCCCGGGGCTTGCGGTTGCGGAGATCACAGTGGACGTCGATAAGCCCGAGATTCATGCGC
>WBXE01000192.1 GCA_008932955.1 Verrucomicrobiota bacterium | reverse complement strand
CAGCTATGCGGTGGTAGCCTCGATCAGCGACCCGAACTATCAGGGCACGGCCGGCGGCACTTGGGTCATCGGCAAGGCCACCGCAGCGCTCACCCTCAGCTCACTTTCACCAACCTACGACGGCACCCCGAAGACTGCCGGGGTCGCCACCGTGCCGACGGGTCTCGCGGTGAATCTAACGTATGCTGGAGCATCCACCGCTCCAACCAACGCCGGCAGCTATGCGGTCGTGGCCACCGTCAATGATGCCAACTATGCCGGCAGCGCCTCTGGCACCCTGGTAATCGGCAAAGGCACCGCCACCATCGCGCTGGCCGGGCTCACCCAAACCTATGATGGTTCGCCCAAGCCGGTCACCGCCACCACCATCCCGGCCAATCTGAGCGTCACCGTCACTTACGATACTTCCGCCACCGTGCCGATTGCTGTGGGTAGTTATGCGATCAGCGCCAAGATCAATGATGCCAACTACACCGGCAGTGCCAGCGCCACACTCGTGATCATCGACGTAACCAATTTCGCCTCTTGGCGTGATGCCCATTTCACCGCTGCCGAGCAAAGCGCGGGCCTGGCCGACGCCACCGCCGATCCGGATGGCGACGGACTAAGCAACCTGGCCGAGTACGCCCTCGGCACCGATCCCCGTCACTTCACCCCGCCGCCGATGGCCATCCTCGATGCCAGCGGTCTTGCTCTCACCTTCACCCGCCTAGCCCACTGGCCGGACGTAACTTATATCGCCGAGTCCTCCGACGGCCTCGGCAGCTGGTCACCGGTCCCGCTCGAAGTGCTAGTAACGGGACCCGTCGAAACCTTGCGGGCCCGCGACCCCCTCACCTCCGGCGATCCATCCCGCCGCTTCCTGCGCCTGCGCTTCGAGCTGAAATAAAGGTCCGCCCTTGCTCGGGGCGCCGCTCCCTGCGGCACCCCGACATTCCGATGGTCCGAGACCGGACTACGGGGATGTCGCGTCCATGAATTTCACTCATCCACGGCCTGCGCCCGTGGGATGGCCAGTGGGGGGAGTGGCTCGGCGCTTTCCGGCGGCTCTACGAGTGTCGCCTTTGGCAGGTCCACCGGTTGCGCCTTTGGCGGCGACACCGGCGTGGCGCGTGGCGGCGGCGGGGTGTCGGCGCTTGGCGGGACGGTGGTTGCGCGGGCGATGGCACGTTTGGGTTCGGGAGGCGGCGGGGTTTTGCGCATGCGAATTTCGACCCGGCGGTTAGGTGCCTGCTCATCCGCGCTGCCGCGTTTAACCAGTGGCTCTAACTTGCCCTTGCCGCGGGTGAGGATCTTGTCGCCATCCATGCGCAAGGCCTTGACCAGATACTCTCTAACAGCCGCGGCACGGCGTCGCGACAGGTCGAGGTTGAATTCATCGCCGCCGACCAAATCGGAGTGGCCCTCGATCCAACAATAAAGCCTGGGATTGCGGTCGATGAGCAAGCCGAGCTTCATCAGGCCCACCTTGGCGCTTTCGCGCAAGACCGCGCTATTGAAATCAAACAGCAAATCGCTCGGCAGCATCGTCTTCTTGTTGACCAGCACATTGGCCGGCAGCCCGATCAGGTCATCCAGTGAGGCCACCCCATCCAAGGCCCCGCCCTTGACTTTGCCATGCGCGCCGTTTTTCAATAAATCTTGGGTGAATTGGCTCAATTCCACCTCGTCGGCCTGCACGGTGCCGGGGTCAACCGTGATTTGACCGGTGGCAGCCGGCGGCAGGCTCTGCTCGAGCCGCCCCAAATCAGGCAAATCCGCTTCAATTTCCATCGCCGCGGCAACATCCTGGGCCACGGCGGCCGGTTCGCCCTCGGCGGCGGGTTGGGTCATGCGCAGCGCGTATTCGGGCTCCAGCACCGACGGTTTGATATCGATGTCCTGATCAGCGGGCAATTTGGCGAGCAGATCGACCTCTTCCAGCAAGGCCGCTGCATTGTTAGGAGGCACCACCAAATCTTCTGGTGGGGCCGCTCGCTCCGGTTCCATTGGCCGAACCTCCACTTGCTGGACGTTCATCCGTTGGGTGGTTATTTCGCGTGCGGTGGCGTATTGGCGGCCAATCTGCCAATGGTCCAGCAGCAGAAACACCGCCAGATGAAGCAGAATGGACACCAGCATCGCCACGCCCGCCCACCAGCCAAGGTGCCCGGGCCCCGGCAACCGATAGGTTCCGGCCTCCCGCGCTGTGTTCCATGAAAAGACCTCGGCCACAGCCCGAGACTACGCGCAACAATTCCTGCTGGCAATCCCGCGGAATGCAATTATCGTCGTACTCCAATTTACTCGCCGTCCACCCCCACCCCATTCACCGATGCCTGCCAAAAAAGTTGCCGCCACCCAACCCGTCGTCATTGCGCCGGAGAAAATTTCCGCCCGTAAGAAAACTGCCGCTAAACTGCCCGCCGCAGTCAAAGTCGTGGCTGGCAAAGTTTCCTCGGTCAAAGCCGCCGCCGTCCTACCAAGCACCAAGACGGCCGCCAAAAAAACGGCCGCCAAAAAAATTGCCGTCGCCCCCGCTGAACCCGCCGCCCCTGTGGGAAGACCGGCGGCACTGGTGCATCCGACGCGCGACCAGGTGGCGCACGCCGCCTATCTGAATTTTCTGCGCCGCAAACAACTCGGTTTGGCGGGCGATTCGGCCAGCGACTGGCACGCCGCCGAGCGCCAGCTGGGATGGGTGTAAACGGCCGCCTAGAACTCGCAATTCCCCGGCGTCCTCGCAAACGGGATCACGTCGCGGATGTTGGCCATGCCGGTGACAAACATCAGCATGCGCTCAAAGCCCATGCCAAAACCCGCGTGCGGCACGCTGCCATACTTGCGCAAGTCCGCGTACCAGCCGTAGGCCTCCGCGTTGAGGCCGTGCTTGGCAAAGTTTCCTAACAGAACATCCAAGCGTTCCTCGCGCTGGCTGCCGCCGACGATTTCGCCGATGCCGGGCACCAGCACGTCCATCGCGGTAACCGTTTGGTTATCATCGTTGAGGCGCATGTAGAACGGTTTGATTTCCTTCGGATAGTTGAAGACGGTGACGGGTCTTTTACAATGTTCCTCGGTGAGCCAGCGTTCGTGTTCGCTTTGCAGGTTGAGGCCGTACTCCACCGGGTAGTCGAAGGATTTGCCGCTGGCGACCAACAGCTTGACTGCCTCGGTGTAGCTGATGCGCTCGAACGGCCGACTCGCTACAAACTCGAGCCGCTCACGCAGACCCTTATCTACAAATTTCTCAAAAATTGCTAGGTCGCCTTCGTTATTTTCCAGTGCTTCCTTGACTAGGTAAGTCACCAGCGCCTCGGCCAGGTCCATATCGCCGGCCAGGTCGCAAAATGCCACCTCCGGTTCGATCATCCAGAACTCCGCGGCGTGGCGCGAGGTGTTGGAATTTTCCGCACGAAAGGTCGGTCCGAATGTATAGATGTTAGATAGAGCGCAGGCAAAGGTTTCACCTTCGAGCTGACCGCTGACCGTTAGATAGGCGCGCTTGCCAAAAAAGTCTTCGGCGTCGCAGCCGACCTTGTTGTCCGGCAGCGTAGTTACGCGGAACATTTCGCCGGCCCCCTCGCAATCACTGGCAGTGATGATCGGAGTGTGGACGCAAATGAAATCGCGCTCCTGGAAAAACCGGTGGACGGCGAAGGCCAAGCGGCTGCGCATCCGGAACACCGCCCCGTACAGATTGGTGCGCGGCCGCAGGTGGGCGATGGAGCGCAAAAATTCGGTGCTGTGGCCTTTTTTTTGCAACGGATAGTCTTCCGGCGCCTCGCCTAACAACTTAATCGATGTCGCCTGCATTTCCCAGCGTTGGCCGGCGGCGGGCGATGGGATAAGTTTACCGCGCAACTCCACCGAGGCTCCCGTGCTCATTTTGGCGATTGCCTCGTAGCCGGGGATGGCGGCATCGGCGACGATTTGCAGGTTGCCGAGGCAGGTGCCGTCGTTGAGCTCGATGAAGGAAAACGCCTTGGCGTCGCGGCGGGTGCGGATCCACCCGGCCACCTGGAGATCGTCGCAGGGTTCGTCGCGTTGCAGGACATGCTTGAGCAAAGTGCGCATGCCAGCGAGTAGAACCATTCACCTCCCACTTGTCAAAGCACGCCGCAAAAAATTGGAGCGCAACAGCTCGCTGCCCACGAGTGCGACAGCTTGCGGCCGCGGAGTGCGGCAGCTTGCTGGCGCGGAGTGCGGCAGCTTGCTGCCGCCCGGCCAAGCCAGCTTGCTGGCGAGTGTCGGCT
>WBXE01000191.1 GCA_008932955.1 Verrucomicrobiota bacterium | reverse complement strand
CCAGCAAGGCCAAAATCACCAGCAAGGCCAAAATCGCCAGCAAGGTCAGAATCGCCAGCAAGGCCAGCATCGCCAGCAGGGCTACCAAGGCCAGCAGCGGCCACACCGCCAGCACCCATCACAATCCGAGGTTGAGGCGAATCAACCGCTGGTCCTCACGGGGCCGAAAGTCGAGACCAACGGCATGCTCGAACTGGCGCCCAAGGGGTTTGGCTTTCTGCGCGTTGCCAAGAAAAACTTTGAACAGGCCCGCGACGACGTGTTTGTGCCACCGGAACTCATCCGCCGCCACCACCTGCGCCCTGGCCAGTGGCTGCACGGAATCTATCAGGAAAGCTCGCGCGGCCCCCAACTCGTCGAACTCACCCAGATCAACGGCATGCCGCCGGACGAGGCCGCCAAGCTCCCCCACTTCGACGAACTCAAGGCCATCAATCCCACCCGCCGCCTCAGCTTCGAGACCACTCCGGAGCGCTTCACCACCCGCGTCATTGATATCATGACACCGGTCGGGCGCGGCCAGCGCGGGCTGATTGTCTCGCCGCCGCGCTCGGGCAAAACCACGATGCTGTTGCACACGGCTGAAGCGGTGCGGGAAAAATACAGCGACTCACTGCATCTGATGGTCCTGCTCGTCGATGAGCGCCCGGAGGAAGTCACCGAATTCCGACGCGCGCTGCCCGGCGCGGAAATCTATGCCAGCTCCAATGACGAGGTGGCACGCAACCACTGCCGCATCGCCGAACTGGCTATCGAACGCGCCAAACGTCTCGTTGAGGCCGGCAAGGATGTGTTTTTGCTGATGGATTCAATCACCCGCTTGGCCCGCGCCTACAATGCCACCATGAACAACGTCGGCCGCGGCACCGGCTCGGGCGGCATCACCATCGGCGCTCTGGAAGTGCCACGCCGCCTCTTCGCAGCAGCCCGCAACACCCGCGGCGGCGGCTCGCTGACGATCCTGGCCACCGCCCTCATCCAGACCAACTCGCGTGCCGATGAGGCGATTTTCCTCGAGTTCAAGGGCACCGGCAACATGGAACTGGTGCTGGACCGGAAAATCGCTGAAAACTATATTTATCCGGCCGTAGATATTTTCAAGTCCGGCACCCGCCGCGAGGAACTGCTGCTGCCAGAACACATGCTCCACAAAATCCACCTCATCCGCCGCGGCCTAGCCGGCCACCGCCCGGTGGAGGCCATGGAGCGCCTGCTGTTCTTCCTCAAGAAATTTCCTAACAACCCGCAGATGCTCCTCGAAATCAAAGGCTGATCCGCGCCCCCCCACCACCTCGCATGCCCCGCGACAACGAACCAGCCATCGAAGTCGAGGTCTTGGAAATCGACGGAGCAGCTCCGCCACCGCCTAGGGATCCGGCTGCTGCTGCGCTAGCTGGCATCGATATCGACGACACGTCGCCCCCCGGTCACTCTGCGGCCAATTGGCAGCGCTGGCCCGGCCAGATCCGCACGCTGCCCGCGTGGTGGTGGCCACTACTCATCATTGGCGGCACCTTCCTGCTGGTGGTGATGCTCACCCTCGGCGTGCTGGCGGCGGCCCTGCTGCTGGTCTATCGGATGGTTAGAGGACTGTTGCGGGCCCTCTTCGAGTGACGGTCCGCAGTCCGCCGCCCATGCGCGTCGAGTTAAGGGTATCTTAGGGATTACTTGTGACGAATTTTACCACAGAGGTACTGATTGCGACTGAAACCACTGATGAATATTTTCTCAGTGGTCATCAGTGATTCAGTGGTTTCTTTGCCACAATTCCCTGCAATGCAGCAGGGGCGACTCATATAGCCTTAGCTTGGTGCACGGGCTCTCGTTGCCAAGCGAAGACCCGGCTCAATCGACGAGATTGTCGACGCGCTGGGCCAGCTCAATGTCGAGATTGGTCACGCCGCCCTCGTCATCGGTGGTCAGGCGCAAGGTCACCTTGGTGTGGCGGATACGAATATCGGGAAAGTGTTGAGCCTCATCGGCAATCTCTGCGAGATCGTTGACAAAGTCGATGGCATCCATGAATTCCTCGAACTCCACAGTCCGGGTAATGGCTTTTTTTTCATACTCCCACTCAGGACATTTTTTCAATGCGGCGGTGAGATCATCATCATCTAGCAGTTCTGACATGTGTTGTTGCGGTTCGGCGGTTAGGCGGTTCGGGACAAGAATGAAGCTGGCACTTTGCACTTGGCAAGCACCCGTTGCAATTCTTTAGAAAAAAATTCATCGTGCATTGCAACGGCGCCTGAGTTTGCTTAGAATTCGCACATGAAGAAGCTTGGGATTTTACTCATGGCAGGTCTACTAGTCACCTCCTGTGTGCCGATCACGCCGCAGATGCGTATGCAAAAACACCCGGATTTATACGCGGCCCTCAGCCCCAGTGAGCGCCAATGGGTCGAGCGCGGCGAGCTTGCCAAGGGCATGTCCCGAGACGCCGTTTTCTTGGCCTGGGGGCCCCCGGCGATGAGTTATGAAGGCAACCAACAAGGCAAGGCATCGATGCGCTGGGATTACACCGGGGAGCATGCGGTCTATGCCGAGCGGTACCACGGGGGGGACGGGTATCGCGGCCATTACGCCCACCCCTACGGCGACTCCGCTTACGGATTCGCACCCGAGCTGACATTCGTCCCTTACCGCAGGGCCAGCGTCTGGTTCGTTAACAACCGGGTCGATGGCTGGGAACGGCTGCGCTGAGGTTTGAAATACTACAAGCGGCTTGCATTTCGGCAGCTGCCAGCTAGCGTGGCACCAGCTTAATTCACCATGAACATCAAACCAACGATCCTCCTCGCTGCCGCCTCTTTGGCTGCCCTCCTGCCCTCTTGCAACCTGCAACCCGGTGGCGCGAGTCTTGCCGCCTATCAAGCCTACGATCTGCCGACCAAGCTGCCGACCAACCCGAACAACGTGCGGGTGAAAGTGTCGTTGAGCAAGCAGCGGGTGTACGTGATGGAAGGCTCCACCATGCTGCTGGCGATGCCGGTGTCGGTGGGGGCGCCGGGCGGTCCTGTGGCAACGCCCCCCGGCTCGTACACCATTTTCAACAAGGATGAAAAACACCGCGCGTCCACCCACGGTTATGCTTACAGCGGCAACAAAGTGACGCAAACGTACCTCGCCAAGAAGCCAGCCGGCTGGGCGTTCAAAGGCACGCCGATGCCGTATTGGTGCGAGTTCAAGCCCAATTACGGGTTTCATACCGGTTGGGTCAAGCACCAGCCCTGCACCCACGGCTGCATCCGCATGCATGAAAACCTCTCCCCCAAGTTCTTCCGCTTGGTGAAAGTCGGCACCCCGGTCACCATTGCCTACTCCCAGCCTGAAGACGCCACCATCACCATCAAGCTGTCCCCCGATGCCGGCCCGCTGCCGGATTACCCAGACTTGAAGTCGATGTACGTCGGCGAGGGCTATTTTTCCCAGCACAAGACACCGAACTACAACTGATCCGGGCGTCACAGCACCGCAGCCAGCAAGCGCAAGGCGAGCGCCAGCAAGGCCATCCCGAAACCCGCATCAATCCAGCGTGCGGCGCGGCGATACCCGCGTTTGAGCGGCGGCCACTGGAGCGCCCAGGCCCAGGCAATCCACAGGACAAAGCCCTCGACAACGATGACCGCGCCCAAGGCCAGCGGCCAGCCCGGCGGATGACCCGGAGTGAGAAAGGGTGCAGCCATCGCCGCAAAAAACAAGGCCACTTTCGGATTGAGCACGTTGCAGAAAAAGCCACGGCGCCAGAACACCCCGGCAGCGACCTCACCCGCAGCCGCCGTTGAGGACGGTTCCGCGGGTTGGGGCCGCGCTGCAGCACGCAGCAAGTGCCCGGCCAGCCAGCCCAGATAGAGCGCAGCCGCCCCCCGCAGGCATCGGGCCAGCGGCGAGGCTCCGGCTAACAACAGCGAGGCGCCGCTCATCGCCACCGCCGCATGCAACACCAGACCGCAGGCAATCCCGCAGCCGA
This sequence comes from Verrucomicrobiota bacterium, assembly GCA_008932955.1. GTDB lineage: Bacteria > Verrucomicrobiota > Verrucomicrobiia > Verrucomicrobiales > Akkermansiaceae > Luteolibacter. The sequence continues at coordinate 311 of WBXE01000191.1, read as the reverse complement.
TCCAGCTGCCGGCCCTACCACCGCTGGCCAGCGACGTGCGCGTCAACAACAGCATATCGGGCCCCGGGCTGAACTGCCCCAGCGCCATCACTCCGGCAAACACCGTCAATTCGAGCACCTCGTTCACGATGATTCACCGACCGTTAGATAAGCCTCCACCACCTTGAGGTTCGCGTTCGCATGGCCAAAGGCTAGCGAAGACCAGCCTCGCACACAAGCCCCGAGCCCGGGACGAGGATGAAGCCGGCCGAAAGTCAGGCTAGGGAGCCACCACATTCTTGCGGTGGTAGCCGAAGGGGCGGCCCATGAAT
>WBXE01000190.1 GCA_008932955.1 Verrucomicrobiota bacterium | reverse complement strand
CCAGTTGATAACGAGTGGTGTGGCAAAAGTCGGGCTGACGCAGGTGATGCTGGCCAATACGGCCAGCCCGATGCTCGGTGTAATGAAATGGTTCATAAAATGTTTCATAGGAAAAATGGGGAAAATGGGGTCAGTGTGCAAAAATTGACAGGTGTCAGAAGCTCGGCCGGATGCGCCAGATGGGGGCAATGGAGGATGCTGATTGTCGTGGCGGAGCGCAGTCCTAGCAAAGAGCCGCAGTCTGCGATGCCTATACTTTGATATATTCGCTCGCCTGAAATGGGTTTTTGAGCCCCAGAATCAGGCAGGCTGGGTGGTGCCCGGAGTACCTCGGGTTAAGGAGCCACCCCATTCTTGTGGTGGCAGCAGAAGGGTGGCACATGGGTACGTGCCGAAGGCTCCGTGTCATGGCCGGCCCTTCCGCACGACGACAATAAAGTCGTTGCTCCATAATGGGCCGGAGCCGGGTCAAGTGAGTCGGGAGGGACGAACATCAGACAAAGGGTCTGTCCCTTAGTCGCTGACCTGCCCCGACAGCGACGAGCTCTACATCCCCCTCAAACAAAGGGTCTGTCCCTCAGTCGCTGTAGGAAGAGAGGGCAGCGCATTCGGGATGCGCGGGTCTATCTAGCCACCAGGTTGCCCCTTGGAAATCAAGATTGCGGCGTGGGCCCTGGCAGGGCCTGACAGACGTCGCGCCAGCCGGGGAAATTCCAGCGGTTGGGAAAGCCCGCGCATTGGTCGGGCTTGACCGGATGGATCCGGCAGTCGGCGCCATCGAGCATGCAGCACTCGTGGTTGGGTTTTTCCAACAGTGAGAGCCCCTGCCGATTGTGGCGCAGGCGGGTGTAGCGTGCGATGAACGCGTCTTCGCTCAGCCCGAGGAAGTCGGCGATACGGGGCAGCTCGTGATCCTCCAAGCGCACATCACCGGGCCATTTGCAGCAGGCGGTGCAACGCTGGCAAACATAAAACACGTCCGGGTCGAGCTGGACGTCGGGGTTAGCGGGGCTACCGTGATCGTGTAACATCGGATCAGGCGGCGCTGAGGCGGTGGTAGTGGAAATTGACCCGGTTGAGAAATGCCCGCCACTTGGCGGCGGGGCGGCCGGACTCGAGCAGGAGGTGCGGGCAATTCTTGTTAGGAGGGTGTTTACCATGGCGCGGCCAATGGTAATGTGGGACGACGTTCCACAGCGGGATGTGATTGCGGCGCATCAGATAGGCGGTGAGTTTGGCCGTGCGGTCGAGGGTGGCTTGCCAATTGTTGCCGCGATTCTCGCACATTTCGATGCCGATGGACAGGCGGTTGCCGGGGCCATCAAAGTCGGCGTGCTCGCCTTGTTCGCTCAGCGGCATGTGCTGGATCGCCACCCCGTCGTCCACGGTGAAATGCCAGATGAGGTAGCCGATGCGGTTGCCGCCGGGGCGCCGGCCGGAGCGCAGGCTGCCGCGCTTGAGCGCCAACGCGTGCAGGGCCGCGCCGGCGCTCGGGTTTTCGGTGCTGTGGATGGTGATGAAGCGCGGGGTCATTGGCCGCACGACTTTGCGGCCGTGGGTGCCGCGCGCCACCATGTCCACTTTCAAGTGCACCTCGCGCAGCAGGGCTGGCGGCGTGACTTTGCCGCCATGACCGGTGCCAGCCAGGGGCGGTAACGCGTCCGAGCCGGAGGGGCCGATAGGTTGGCATTGCAGGCTGCACAGGCACAGCGCCAGGAGTGGGATGAGCCAATAAATGCGTTGCATGGGCGGGAGTCTTAGCAGCGATGGGGCCAGCTGCCAAAACCCAAAGTTGGCCGCAGGGGAATCAGGCGGCGGGTTCATCGAGCAAGAGGCGCAACGGGCGGGAGAGGGATGCTTGGTCGAGGTTCCAAGCGGTGATGATGGCTTGGATTTCGCGCAACAGCCCATCGCAGCCCTTGTTCCATTGCTGGGTGCCGCGCAACACGAGCACGCTCTGGCGCAGCCCGACAAAACGGATTTCCTCTGCCCCGGCGCCGCGCAGCGAGGCAAGTTCGCCGCGCAAGGTTTCGAAAAACGCCAGTTCGAAGCCGTTGCCCACCTCCATCGCCACGCGCACCAGCGACACGGTCACCGGTGGGGCCAGCGGCACGAGTTTATCGGCAATCGGGGTGCAGCCGATTTTCACCAACATCAAGCGCAGGCGGGCGTAGAGGTCGTCCAACTGGAGCAGCCGCAGCGGGCATTTGGTTTCCAAATATTGGACGATGCCGTCGCAGATTTCCTCAACAAAGGGAAAATCCTTATGATCGGCAGCTGCGGCGGCCCGCCGCAATGCGTCGTCCAGCCAGGCCGTATCGTAGTCGAGCACTTGATAGCGGCCGATTTGGAGTGCGGGGCGGTTGCCGACGAAGGAGATCATTTGAGGGAGGTGGGTAGAGGTTGGATTTCGGCTTGATTTGGTGGGTGGGCAAGGTGGCTCAATCTTTGAAAAGGCGGCGTTGGAGATGGTCGCGGGCGGCACGCCGCGACAGGGATTGGATTTCCTGGATGAACTCGTTGACGTCCTCAAACTGCCGATACACCGACACATAGCGGACGTAGGCCACCGGATCAATCTGATGGAGCTTGTCCATCACCTTGGTGCCAATGATCGCGGAGGGAACCTCGGACAGATGATCCTTGTGCAACTCCGCCAAAATCTCCTCCACCGCCCGGTCCAGCCGATCCATCGGCACTGGCCGCTTCTCGCAGGCTTTCACCAGCCCGCTCATGATTTTCTCGCGGTTGAGCGCTTCGCGGGCACCGTTGCGCTTGACCACCCGCAATTCGGTGCGCTCGATTTGTTCGTAGGTCGTGTAGCGGTAGCTGCAGCTCAAACACTCGCGCCGCCGCCGAATCGACGTGCCATCCTTCGATGATCGGGAATCGAGGACCTTGTCGTTGAGAGAACCACATTGAACACAACGCATGAGAAATAGACTTTAATTCATTGGGGGCGGCTACGCCGCAAAACGTAAATCAACATCTGGTAGCGTCAACGGAAAACCATGCCACATCTGGAAGGTTGCCCGCAACCCGCATGAAATCAACGAAAAATTCCCGCTCCCTCGCCAGCGGAAATATTCGGAAATATTGACGTTTTCGCAAAAGTCTACTCAGTCCGAAAACCGAAGTTTGACCGAACTCGAGGTTAGACAAACCACGGATTTTACGGATTTTACGGATTACACAGATTCAAGAAATGCTTTATGGAATCAGTGGAATCAGTGCTATCAGTGGTTCAATGCCCCCGATCTATCCCCCAAAGTCCCGCCTACCTCGCAGCCCCCATTCTTCATCCGTGTAATCTGCGTAATCCTCTTCATCCGTAGTCATTTTCGCCCCGTTTTACCATTCGAGCCGCAATCGGAGGCCGGCTGGTTTTCACTAAGGCAGTGAAATCCGTGGTTTCATGATCAACTTTCGGATTTCAACTTCGGTTTTCGGGCTCAGTACTCGCGCTGGAGTAAGTGGCTGGCGATTTCGCTGAGTTGGCGGGCTTTAGTGCCGAGGGGGGTGAGGGCGGCCATGGCGCTGCGGGTCAGGCGGGCGGCTTCGCGGCGGGACGCGTCGAGGCCAAGGATGGACGGATAGGTGGCCTTATCGACGGCTTGGTCCTTGCCGGCGGTTTTGCCCAGAACCTCGGTGGTTTGAGTGACGTCGAGGATATCGTCGATGACTTGGAAGGCGAGGCCCAGGGCGTGGCCGAAGGAGGTGAGGGCGGCGAGCTTGGCGGGGGTGGCGTTGGCGCTCATGGCACCGAGGCGCAGGGCGGCGGTGAGCAGGGCGGCGGTTTTGGCCTCGTGGATGCGGACGAGTTGGCGGCGGGTGAGCTTTTGGCCCTCGCCTTCGAGGTCCATCACTTGGCCGCCGATCAGGTGGGTGCTGTCGCCAGCCTCGGCCAGCGCGGCAATGCAATCCCCGATGCTGTAGCGGCGGGTGGCCGCGGTTTGGGCCAGCACCACGAAGGCGTGGGTGAGCAGGGCGTCCCCACACAACACCGCCATCCCCTCGCCGTACACCTTGTGACAGGTCGGCCGACCGCGGCGCAGGTCGTCGTCATCCATGCAGGGCAGATCGTCGTGCACCAGCGAATACGTGTGCATCAACTCAACCGCACAGGCAGCGGCCAGCGCATTGGCGGGGTCTCCGCCGCAGGCCTCGGCCGCAGCCAGGCACAGCAGCGGCCGCAAGCGCTTGCCGCCAGCGAACACGGCGTAGCGCATCGCCGCGTGCAGCGTCGCGGGGCGTTGCCTGGCGGGCGGCAAACACGCATCAAGCGCCGCGTCCACTGCGGCAACGCGGGCGGCTAAATAACTCTTGAGGGGCATGGCGGAAGGTGGGGGAAAT
>WBXE01000189.1 GCA_008932955.1 Verrucomicrobiota bacterium | reverse complement strand
TCTTGTCTTGTGTCTTCCCTTCTTCTGTCTCTCATTCTCCCATGGACCTGACCCAAGAAATCCTCGCCCTCAAGCACGCCCGCAACGCGGTCATCCTGGCTCACAATTATCAAATAGGTGAGATCCAGGACGTCGCCGATTTCGTCGGTGACTCGCTCGGCCTAGCCTATCATGCCAAGGCCACCGCGGCGGATGTCATCGTGTTCTGCGGCGTCCACTTCATGGCGGAAACCGCCAAAATCGTCAACCCGGGCAAAATCGTCGTGTTGCCGGATCGTGATGCCGGTTGCTCGCTCGAAGCCTCCTGTCCGGCGCCGGACCTCGAGGCCTACCTAACGGCCAACGCCGCCAAGAACTACTACGTCATCGCCTACATCAATTGTTCGGGGGCCGTCAAGGCGCTCAGTGATGTGATTTGCACTTCCGGCAACGCGGTGAAAATTGTCACTCAGGCGCCGCCAGAGCGGCCGATTCTGTTTGTGCCCGACGCGAATCTGGGGGCTTGGGTCATGGAGCAAACCGGCCGCAAGATGGATCTGTGGCAAGGCTCATGTTATGTCCACGTCGAGTTCACCCGCGACTCGATCAACCGCATCAAGGCCGACTATCCTGCTGCCTTGGTCGTCGCCCATCCGGAATGCACCCAGGCCGTGCGCCTCCTCGCCGATGAGGTCTGCTCCACCGAGAAAATGATCGCCTATTGCCGGGACGCTCCAGTGAAAGATATCATCGTCGTCACCGAGAGCGGCATGCTCCACCGTCTACGCAAGGAATGCCCAGATAAAAACCTCATCGCTGGCCCCACCGAGCGCTGTGCCTGCGCCGATTGCCGCTACATGAAGCTCAATACTTTGCAAAAACTCCGCGACTGCTTGGCCAACCTGCAGCCACGCGTCGAAATGGAGGAATCCCTGCGCGCCAGGGCCGAACTGCCGCTACTGCGCATGCTCGAACAGTCACGCTGAATTCTCTAAGCCGCAGACTCAGATATCCTGATGCCACCTGCCACTTGGCGGCGAGCAGCATGCCCGCGCCACCGTGGTCAGGGCATCCTGCCAGAATTCAAACCGGTTCATTCCCTTTCCCGTCATGCCTCCATTTGCGCGCTGGGGTCAGCATGACTGAGGCTGCTAACGAGCCATCACTCCCACTCGATGCTCGCCGGGGGCTTGGTGGACACGTCGTACAGCACGCGGTTGATCCCTTTGACCTCGTTGAGAATGCGGTGGCTGGTATCGCGCAGGATGGCGTAGGGCAGTTCCACCCAATCAGCGGTCATGGCATCTTCTGAGATGACGGCGCGCAGGGAGATGGCCCATTCATACGAGCGTTCGTCGCCCTTGACGCCGACGGTTTTGACGGGGATGAGTGCGGCGTAGGCTTGCCAGACTTTGTCATACCAGCCGTGGACCTTGAGGCGGGAAATGAAGATCGCATCGCACTCGCGGATGATGCGCAACTTGTCTTCGCTCACCGCACCGGGACAGCGCACCGCCAGACCGGGGCCGGGGAACGGATGGCGTTGGAGAATATCGTGGGGAATGCCCAACGAGGCACCGAGCGCGCGGACCTCATCCTTGAACAACTCGGCCAGCGGCTCTAACACCTTGCCCTGCGCCTGCAGTTCCAGAATGCGGTCCACTCGGTTGTGATGGGTCTTGATTTTGGAGGCCTTGGATTTGGCGTTGGACGCACTTTCAATCACATCCGGATACAGCGTCCCCTGGGCCAGCATCTCGGCGTTGCCCACCGAATCCCAAAACACATCAATAAACAGGTTGCCAATGATGACGCGCTTTTTCTCGGGATCGTCCACTCCCGCCAGGGCGGTTAGAAAACGTTCCGAGCAATCGACCGTTTCGATAGGCACGCCCATGCGGTGGAAGTTGCTGCGGACTTCCTCGCCCTCGTCCTTACGCATCAGCCCGTGATCAACGAAGATGGCGCGCACATTGGCGCCGGCCTCATGTAACAATACGGCGAGCACCGTACTATCCACCCCGCCGGAAACCCCGCACACAATCTGTTTGCCCGCCACCTGTTGGCGGATCCCCTCGATGATCTCCCGCTTGAAGTCGTCGATGCGGAAGGGCAGCAGGTCCTTTGCATGCAACAGGAAATTGTGCAATATGCGCAAGCCCTCGTGACTGTGGGTGACCTCCGGATGAAACTGAATGCCGAAAAACCGTTCGTTCCATTGCAGCGATACCGGGGTGCCGTGCTGATTGGTGGCGATGACTTTTGCCCCCTCAGGAATGACTTTGACCGTATCCGAGTGGCTCATCCAAACTTGGGAGGAGGGCGAGATGCCTTCATAGAGGCCGCTGCACTCGTTAGGAAACAAATCCGCCGGGCCGTACTCGCGGCGGTTGCTGGCAACCACCGTGCCGCCGAACTTGATGTTGAGCAATTGCATCCCATAACACACGCCGAGCACCGGCACGCCAAAACCCAGCAGCGCCTCAAAGTCCAAATCCGGAGCGTCCTCGTCGCCGGTGCTTCGCGGCCCTCCTGATAGAATGATCGCGGCGGGACTGCCAATGTTAGGAAAATCCTCGATCGCATACAGCTTGGCGAAAAATCCCAACTCGCGGACGCGCCGCACGATGAGTTGGGTGTATTGCGAGCCGAAGTCGAGAACGGCAACGTGGTGGTGGTCGTGCATCATGGAATAAAAAAATTGGCGCTCAAGTGAGCGGTTGATAGTTGGTGGGTTCCTCGGTCATAACCACGTCGTGGACGTGGCTTTCGCGCAAGCCGCCGGCGGTGATGCGCACATAGTTGGCCCGCTCGCGCAACTCCGTTAGAGTGTTGGCACCCAGATAGCCCATGCCGGACTTGAGGCCGCCCATGAGTTGGAAAATCACATCGGACAGCGGGCCTTTGTAAGCCACCCGGCCTTCGACGCCCTCGGCCACCAGTTTGCCCGAACTGTTTTGGCCGTAGCGATCGCCGGCGCCTTTTTTCATGGCGCCGATGGAGCCCATGCCGCGGTATGCCTTGAACCGCCGGCCCTGGGATTGGACCATCTGGCCGGGGCTCTCGCGGGTGCCCGCCAGTAGCGAACCCAACATCACCAGGTCGGCCCCTGCGGCCAGCGCCTTGACGATGTCCCCGGAGTAGCGGATGCCGCCATCGGCTATGACTTTCACCCCGTGCTCGCGACAGTAACCCGCCACATTCTGAATGGCCGTGAATTGCGGCATGCCCACCCCGGCGATAATCCGCGTGGTGCAAATCGAGCCGGGACCCACTCCCACTTTCACCGCGCTGGCTCCGGCGGCCACCAAATCCCGCGCTCCTTGCTCGGTGACTACATTGCCTGCTACCACGGGTCGGTCCGACAGGCCGCGCAATTGTTCCACCACCGCCATGACGTGGCGGGTGTGGCCGGTCGCCGCATCAATGAACAGGGCATCCGCTCCTGCGTCTAACAGAGCTCGGGCGCGCTCAATGCAATCCAGCCCCACGCCGACGGCAGCGCCGCAGCGGAGTTGGCCGTTGGCATCCTTGGCGGCATTGGTGAAAGTGAGGCGCTTCTCGATGTCCGCCCCGGTGATCAAACCCACCAAGTGCCCCGCGGCATCCACCAGCGGCAGTTTCTCAATGCGATTCTGATAGAGAATGCGCCGCGCATCCTCCAGACTCGTGTGCGGTGGCGCGGTAATAAGCTTCGCCCGCGGCGTCATCACATCGGCCACCGTGGCGTCTTGGCGGTCCAGGTAACGCACGTCGCGGCCGGTGACCATGCCTTCGAGCAGCCCATCGGCCGCCACCACCGGGAAACCGGAAAACCCGTTGCTGGCCATTAGGGCGTGCACGTGGGCGACGCTGTGCTCCTTGCGCACGGTCAGCGGCTTTTGGATAACTGCGTTTTCCGAGCGTTTGACCTTGGACACCATCGCCGCCTGCTCATCGATGGAGCAGGCGCGGTGAATCACGCCCAAGCCGCCTTCACGCGCCAAAGCGACCGCCAGATCGTGCTCTGACACGGTGTCCATCGCTGCTGAAACCACCGGAATGTGCAGCGCGATATCCTCGGCCAACTGGGTGCTAAGATCGGCCTCGCCGGGCAGTACGCTACTGAGCGCCGGCACCAACAGCACGTCATCAAATGAAAGTCCTAGGGAAATCTCCGCCATGGGGCAGGCAATAGAAACAGCACCCACCTGGCAAGCCCGAAATCCTGCCCAGCCAAATTTTTTGCCGCGGCTTCCTGTAATTTCTCTCCCCCATGGGAGATTTTTGCCTCGCACCCCGGTAACCCCGCGGGCTGATGCTTGCACGGCAAACCACCACACACTTTATCCTTCCGCACGCAATTGCGCCAGATGCCAAGCTTCAAAGGCCACCGCCCCCTGCCATCCATGTCCCGGTTGGCAACACCACCCAACTCGGCAATGAACCGCTTGCACCACCTGAACATCCTGGCGTCTGTTAGGACATTCTGGTGT
>WBXE01000188.1 GCA_008932955.1 Verrucomicrobiota bacterium | reverse complement strand
TCCTGCAAGGCTTCCTGCAGCAGTGGAACAACACGGGGGCGGGGCAGCTGTCTCTGACTGCGCACTATTACCCCCTGGGCAGCTCGAGGCGCGCCCACTCCGCCCGTCCGCCCGTCCGCCCGTCCGCCTGTCCGCCTGTCCGCCTGTCCGTCTGTCCGCCTGTCCGCCTGTCCGCCTGTCCGTCTGTCCGTCTGTCCGCCCGTCCGCCCGTCCGCCCGGCCCAAGCCTTAAGCCTCCTGATTCACTTGAAGATTTAGGGCAGAGTGGCAAAGGCCGAAAAGTAGATAGATTGAGGTCATATTTTCCGTTTCATCCTTGAAATCTTTGGTAAAAAACGTCACGGCAATTCTTTCCATTGTCCTTTTTAGCAGCAGAATCCGTGCTGCGCTCTGGATGTGGAATCGGGAGTGACTCTTTTGTTTGGAGGGTCCGGGCAGGATACCCGGGCGACGTGGCGCGGGCATCCTGCCCGCCGCCAGTAACAGCCAAGTTATAGAGAAGGATAAAGCCCGCCCATCATTATTAGATCCCATGCCCCCGCGCTCCAAGTTACAACTGCTGCTCACCAGTGCCCGCCTCGCTAATCTCCCCAGTGTGGTGAGCAACGTTTGGCTGGGGGTGGCACTGGGCATGGAGGTCGGCAAGCAATGGCGGTCGGCCGCCTCGCCCTGGCCGGCCGCCGCCCTGCTCGGGAGTGCCGGTTGCCTGCTCTATGTGAGCGGCAATTTCCTCAACGACTGGTACGACCGCCATTGGGATGGGCGACACCGGCCGGAACGGGCGTTGCCACAAGCCGCCTTTACGCCCGCATACTATCTGGGATTGGCGATTGCCTGCGGCACCGTCGCCGTGGCCCTGGCCGGCTGCGTCGGCGCGGGTTCGGCGCTGGTGGCCCTGGCCATCGGGTTGTGCATCGTCAGTTACACCCGCTGGCACAAGCGGATTCCTGCGTCGATTTTGCTGGTGGCGATGTGCCGGGCCTTGCTGCCATTGTTGTTTTTCATTGAATGGCCGCTGAGTTGCGCCAAACCCGACCTCACCCACGCCTTGGCGCAAACCCGCATGGAAGTGGCCGTCATCGCGCCCCACGCCTTGGCTATCCTGTGTTACGTGGCCGGCCTGTCGTGGGTCGCCCGTGGCGAGGCACTGGCCCCTGCATCCGCCGCGCCGAGTTGGCTAGCACGCTGCCTGTTGGGGCTGGCCGGGTTGTTGATGGCTGGGGGGTATGCGGTGAAATTGCCGCATTGCGGCCTACTGGGGTTGCTGCCATTGGCTGGCTGGCTGGCTCTGTGCGCCACCCGTTTCGGCAAGACTCCGCGGGCTCAGGTATCCGCGCTGCTGGCCGGCCTGCCGCTGCTCGATTGGGTTGCGTTGCTGCCCTTGGCGCTGAGCTTATTGACTGACGGACAGCCCACTGGGTTCTCCCTGACGTGTCTGCTGCTGCCGCCGCTGGCGTTTCTGGCGGGGCGTGGGTTGCAGCGCTTGGCCGCCGCCACTTGATCCGGGCTTGCGCCTGCGGCCATCACGCGCTCAACTAGGGCTGCGCATGACCATCCCCGAAAAACAACAGCAACTGCTCGAAGAACTGGCCCTGTTTCAGGATTGGACCGAACGCTATGAGTACGTCATCAGCATCGGCAAACGCCTGTCGCCGCTGGCCCAATCCGCCAAAACGCCCGCTCACCTGATCAAGGGCTGCCAATCCCAGGTCTGGCTGGATGCCAGCAGCGAGGGTGGCAAAGTCCGCTACTTTGCCGATTCTGATTCGCTCATCACCAAGGGCATGATCGCCTTGTTTGTGCGCATCCTCGATAATGAACCCCCCGACGCCATTCTCCAGGCCGACATGAGTTTCATCGAACGCAGCGGCCTCAAGGAGCATCTCGCCCCTACCCGCGCCAATGCCCTCACCCTCATGGTCACCCAGATGAAGCAACGCGCCCTGGCCTTCGCCAGTGAGCCTTTGGGCTAAGGAGCCACCACATTCGTGTGGTGGTAGCGGAAGATCGGCCCATGAATGAGTGCCGAAGGCTCGGTTCATGGGCGTTGCTTCCGCACGACGACAGTAAGGTCGTCGCTCCCTACCATGCTGCATCCGGGCCAAGTTAGTCGCAAGGCTAACAGGATTGGCCCGGCCGGCGCAGACCTGCGCAATCTCCAGCTGCGCAACAGATGGCCGCCGGAATTTCAATCTTGCTTCACGGCTAAAACCGGCCAGCTTGGCGGGGAAGCCGGTCATAGGTATGAGGGACAACAAGAAACGCGGCATGCCGCCTGAGCCCCGCAAGTGGTCCAATGAAGTCATTGGGATCACGCTGGTGGTTTGTGGACTCGTGCTGCTGCTGGCGCTGGTTTCCTACAGTCCGGCGGATTTGCCGCGTTGGGGATGGCTGGAGGCCTTTGCGGAAAAATCCGGCAAGCACGGAGCGAATTTTATTGGGCCGGTGGGTGGGGTATTGGGGTTTGTGCAGATCTTGTTGTTCGGTGCCGCTGCCTGCCTCATCCCGGTCGCCTTGATTTGGTTCGGCGTAGTCAAAATGGCTTTCGATAAACATCTCTGGCCCCGCCTCATCCTCGGCGTGGTCGTCTTGCTGGTCGCCGCCGCCTGCTTTTTAGATGCCGCTAACTATTTTTTCACGGAGTGGGCGGCGCGTTGCAAAGGCTACGGGCCGGGCGGGGTGATTGGAAGTTTGTTAGGTGGTTCGCTGCTAACCAAACTCATCGGGCGACCCGGCACCCTGCTGCTGAGTGGATCGGCCTATCTGAGCGCACTGATATTACTCACTGGCCAGACGCCGGTTAAGTTCATCAAGGCCTGCTACCGCTTGGGCCGCAGCCGATTCCATGAGTGGCGGGCGGGTTGCAACGAGGTGGACCGGGTGGCTAGCCGCGAGGCGGCGCTGCTGGCTGAGCGCGAACGCCAGCGCGAGCAGCGCCGCAAAGACCGGGAGGTGGCCACCAGTACGGCCGCCGCCAAGGCTGCCGACGAGGATGATCCTCAGGGCATGCTGCCATTGCGCGACACGCCAGCGCCGCAAATCATTGATGCCTCGCAGCGCCGCAGTGCCGATCCGGCCACTTCCGGTGCCAGACCCTTTGAGCGGAAAAAGTCCGGCCATCAATCGCTATCGGTCACTGGGTACGAGGATTACGAATTGCCCGGCTTCGACTTGCTCGATGCGGAGGAAGTCGAGGAGGCCCCGGAGGCCAACCGCGCGGAAATGCTCGCCACCCAGCAAATCATCATCGATACGCTCAAGGCCTTTGGCATCGATGTGAGTGCTGGCGATATCACCCGCGGCCCGACGATCACCCGCTACGAGATCTATCCGTCCACGGGCTTGCGGGTATCGCGCATTTCGCAGTTGGAGGCGGACATTGCGCGGGCCACCTGTGCCGAGCGCATCAACATTCTCGCGCCGATTCCCGGCAAGGACACCGTGGGCATCGAGTTGGCCAATTCACTCAAGGTGGCCGTGCCTCTGCACGAATTGTTGCACGACCCCGACTTCCGCTCGGCCAAGAAAAAAATTCCGCTGGCTTTGGGCAAGGACGTCTATGGCAAGACGGTCATCGGGGATTTGGCGGCGATGCCCCATTTGCTCGTTGCGGGCGCCACCGGTTCGGGCAAATCGGTTTGTATCAACTCGATCATTGCCTCCATCCTCTTCAAGTTTGGCCCCGACGAACTGCGCTTCATCATGGTCGATCCCAAGGTGGTGGAAATGCAGATGTACAACAAGCTGCCCCACATGGTCGTGCCGGTGGTCACCGACCCCAAAAAGACGGTTGCCGCGCTCAAGTGGGTCGTCAATGAGATGGAAAAACGTTACCGCATGTTCGCCAAGGAGGGCGTGCGCAATTTCGATGGCTTCAACAACCGCCCCCGTCCCGAAAAATCCCCCGATGCTCCGCCGCCCGAGCCCGAGCTGCCCGTTGATATCGACGCCATCGAGGAAATTGCCCGCGCGCTGGAATCCGGCGACCTTGGCGAAGAGGCGGATCTCGAAGACCTCATCCTCGAAGACGAGCAAATTCCCGAGCGTTTCCCCTACATCGTCGTGCTGATCGACGAGTTGGCCGACCTCATGCAAACCGCCCCGGCCGATGTGGAAATGTGCATTGCCCGCATCGCCCAAAAAGCCCGCGCCGCCGGCATTCACCTGATTATCGCCACCCAGACGCCGCGCGCCGATGTGGTCACGGGCATCATCAAGGCCAACATCCCTTGCCGCATCGCCTTTCAGGTGTCCTCCGCCCTGGATTCCCGCGTCATCCTCGACACCAAGGGCGCTGATAAGCTCGTCGGCAAGGGCGACATGCTCTACTTGCCGCCCGGCTCCGCCAAGCTGGAGCGTGCCCAAGGGGCCTACCTGTCCGATGCTGAAGTCGAGCGCATCGTCGACCATTGCGCCAAGCAGGGCGCGCCCAAGTATGAAACCGACATTCAATCGTCCATCAACGAGGAAGGCGATGACG
>WBXE01000187.1 GCA_008932955.1 Verrucomicrobiota bacterium | reverse complement strand
GCACCTCATGGACAGCTCCGCGCCACGGCGGGCAAGCCCGCCCCGCCCCGGCGGTGGCAAGCCACCGCACTCCTCGCACCGGCACCTCATGGACAGCTCCGCGCCACGGCGGGCAAGCCCGCCGCGCCCCGGCGGTGGCAAGCCACCGCACTCCTCTGCGCTCACAGAGCGCCGCAATGCATCCCATGATGCCTTGCGATAGTTATTATTGCGCCCCCGCCAAGCCAAAAAACCCGTGCAATCCGTGGTTTCATGGTCGCAGCCTCACGCCTGTTCGAGCAGTTTTTCGGCCTTGCGGGTGACGGTGGCCGGATACTTGCCATTCACGCGTTTGCTGCTCTCAAGCAACTCCTTGAGGGCGCTCAAAGCGGCATCTGCCGCCGCAAACGATTGCTTCTCACTGCCGAATTTCTTGTCGGAAAAATACTTGGTGAAAACCGTCCCGGCACGGCTGATGGACAAACGCCAACCTTGGAACGCGGCTGTTTCATAGGTGAAACGGGTCAGATTTTTGATCGATTTCATGGTCGTTGGTGGTTCAGGTTATATCATCAAACGACACAACAAGCCGCTTCCTAGCGGTTTTTCAAGGGTTTTCCGAGGGTTTCCCGGGAATTTCACCCGGCAAATCGCCCAGCGGATGGATTTGTGCGAAAATTTGCTTGGCAAGCCGTACCGATCCACGCTTAAGTCCCCGCCCCGCGAGCAATCTACCATCGCCGTTGGTCCTCCAAGTTGTCCCACCCGGGACGTCTTGCTCGCTGGAGGGCAACCCGGCCACCCCCGCACCTATGTCAACACCCGTCAAATTGGCTCGTTTCGAGCTACCCAACCGTCTCCTCCGCAACGAGGACACAGCCAGCGATACCTACGCCCAGTTCAGCGCCGAACCCTTCGAGCGCGGCTACGGCCACACCATCGGCAACTCCCTGCGCCGCGTCCTGCTTTCCTCGTTGGAAGGCGCCGCCATCACCTCAGTGCGCATCGCCGGGGTCCAACACGAATTCTCCAGCCTGCCCGGCGTGGTCGAAGACGTCACCGACATCGTCCTCAACCTTAAAAAGGTCAAGTTTCATCACAACGACAAGGAGCCGCGCATTCTCTCCATCAAGGTGGAAAAGGAAGGCGTGATCACCGCCGGAGACATCATCGATGACCACATCTATCAGGTCGTCAACAAGGACCAAGTCATCTGCGTGCTAGACAAAAAAGTCAAATTCGACTGCGAGTTCGAAGTGCGCGTCGGCCGCGGCTTCTCCACTGGCGATGAAAACAAGCGCAAGGACCAGCCCATCGGCGTCATCGCCATTGACTCGATCTTCTCGCCAGTCACCCGCGTCAAGTACTCGGTGGACACCACTCGCGTCGGCCAAATGACCGATTTCGACAAGCTCACCCTCGACGTTTGGACCGACGGGCGCATCACCCCACAGGACGCGCTGCTGCAGGCATCGGCGATTTTGCGCCACCACCTCGACGTGTTTGTCAACTACGACGAAAACGCGGTCGGCTTTGAAGCTGCCCCCGCTGAATCCAGCGAGGAAAACGCCGCTCTCAAGAAGCTGCTCAACATGTCGGTCAACGAGATCGAGCTGTCGGTGCGTGCCGCCAACTGCCTCAACAACGCCAACATTACCACCGTCGGCCAACTCGCCATGAAGTCCGAAGCGGAAATGCTCAAGTACCGCAACTTCGGCAAAAAGTCCCTCAACGAAATCAAGGACAAGCTCGTCGAGCTCGGCCTTGGTCTCGGCATGACTTTCGAGCCAGCCCTGCTCACCGGCCCCGGCGCCGCCTCCCGCGGACCGCGGCTTGGCGTCGAGGACGAAGCGCCGGTCGGCCTGGCCGATCTGATCGCACAAAACATCGACGACGACGAATAATCCCCCAACTCACTAGAAACGGAAGCCCCCGATGAGACATCGACGCAACACAACCAAGCTCAAACGCTCCGCCTCCCACCGCCGCTCGCTGCTCGCCAATCTGGCCTGCAGTCTGATCGACCACGGGAAAATCAAAACCACCCTCGGCAAGGCCAAAGCGCTGCGCCCGGTGGCCGAAAAGCTGATCACTCTCGCCAAGCGCGACGATCTGCACTCGCGCCGCCTCGCCATCGCTTTCCTCCACCACAAGGAAACCGTCAAAAAACTCTTCTCCGAGGTGGCTCCGGCCTCCAAGGACCGCCAAGGCGGATATTGCCGCATCACCAAGCTCGGGCCTCGCACCAGCGATGCTGCAGCGATGGCCATCATCGAATGGGTGGACCAGACTGAAGAAGCTGAGGTCCTCGCTGAGGAACCGGCTACCGCAGCGGCTGAAGCTGCTGCACCTGCTGCAGTCACCGCAGAATAACCGGCCACCGCCGAACCGACCGTTCCCAAGAACCGCCCCCGCTGCCAGCGTGGGCGGTTTCTTTGTTTAAGGCTGGAGCACCCACACGTGCCAGCTCGCATGATCAAGCGTGGCGTAGTGGTCATCACGAGCCGTTTCTGCACCTGCCGCGGGTCGACATTTCCTTCACGGCCCAGGCCTGCCTCGACTGGCAGCCTGGCGCAGCCCAGACAGCTTGCGCACCAGCAAGTCGGTCACGACCCATCTCGGCATCTCCACCTCAGCAACCGCGCCACTCGCTGGTAGCCGCAGTGCCCCGCTCGGGTGATTAGCATCCCGCCCCTACGCGACTATAGCAGGGCGCCCGCGCCAGTCCCTAGGTAGCACGGCCGGTTTTGCCAATTCACAGGTGAGCCGACAACCCGCTACCTTGCTTCCGCTCCAGGCTCATCCGCCACCATGCCAGAAGTCATCGAATTCTTCATCATCCGAGCTAAAACACCCAATGACTCATGATTCCAAACTAAAAGAACCGCGCCGCTTTCACCGGTTCACCCCCAGCATCGACAGCCTCGGAGCTCTGCCTGATCGCTATACTTTGCAGATTGTAAGGAAAAATTAATATACCAAGGTATGGCTTATGATCGCGAGATAATTGACCTAGTTTGACATCCTTCGTCTCAACCATTTCATCTTTTCTAATACTATTCTCTTTCTTATCTATCATCTCAAAGAAGCACTCATTGTTTCGTCATAATCCGTAAAATCTAAGTAACCGTCCAGACTCAGACGACGACCTGTGCAAAGCCGTCTCATCCGTGAAGCAGCCACTGCAGGGATCTCGCGCCAGCCGGGACCAATCCACATTTCCGACATGTTCCATCATGGTTTTAGCGCCCAGCAGGCCTATACGACCAAGGGCGGCAGCGTGACATGTGTAAAATATGTCAGAGGAACCGGCCACATCTCTCGGGATCACCGCCAAATACTATGCCAAACTTTCTCGCCATCGGCCTCGTCGAAGGAGATCAAGATATGACTACGACGGAACGATCTGGACTGCGTATCGGCGCAGACGTCAAACTTGGCAGCGGGGTAAAGCTCTCCGCTTATCTCAACCTGTATGGCTGCGAAATCGGCGATCACACCCGCATCGGCTGCTTTGTTGAAATCCAAAGCGGAGCCAAGGTGGGCGCGCGATGCAAAATTTCGAGTCATACCTTCATCTGCACTGGAGTAACGATTGAAGATGAAGTTTTCGTCGGACATGGCGTGATGTTTACTAATGACCGCTGGCCGCGAGCCACCGCAGGCAACGGCAGGGTTGCGGCAGCAGAGGATTGGCAATGCTTGCCCACACGGGTCCAGCACGGCGCTTCAATCGGCTCGGGCTGCACCATCATGGGTGGGCTCACCATCGGTGCCAACGCGATGATTGGCGCAGGCAGCATGGTGACCCGCGATGTGCCGGCGGGCGCGACGGTGACTGGAAATCCGGCCCGGCCGATCAAAGACAAGCCCGAGCCGGCATCAATCCCATGAGCATGCAACGAGTGCTGAGTGTCGGTGTGGTAGGCCTCGGCTATTGGGGGCCGAATCTTGCGCGCAATTTCAACCAAATCTCCGGATGCCGCCTAGGAGCCTTGTGCGACCTCGATCCGGAGCGGCTGGAAAAAATGCAGCTGCTGTATCCGGATACCGTCTGCTATGTGAGTTTCAATCAAATGCTAGAAGACGCCAACCTAGATGCCGTGGTGGTGGCGGCGCCAGTGCATCAGCATTTTCCACTCGGCAAGGCGGCATTGCTGGCGGGAAAACACGTGTTGATTGAAAAGCCGTTAGCCTCCTGTTCGGCGGAATGCGAGGCTCTCATCGCCTTGGCAGAGCGTCGCGGCCTAACCCTGATGGTCGGGCATGTCTTTGTGTATTCAGCTGCGGTCAGGATGATCCGGCGGATTATCGAATCAGGAGATCTCGGTGATATCCGCTATATCAACAGCCAGCGCCTGAGTCTCGGCTTGTATCATAATGATATTAACGTTGTCTGGGATCTAGCCCCACATGACCTCTCGATGATTTTGTATCTTCTAGGGCGCTCACCGGGCGCAGTTAACTGTCAGGGACACGCCAACATTACGCCAGGAATAGAGGACGTGGCAAATGTATCATTGTCATTTGATTGTGGCAGGTTCGCTACTATCCAAAGCAGTTGGATAGAGCCG
>WBXE01000186.1 GCA_008932955.1 Verrucomicrobiota bacterium | reverse complement strand
CTCACCCCCAAAAAACCCTCCCCAAGCTTGACCGCAACTTCGGGGAGTAGAACTTGCTCGCCTCCGCGGCTCTTTCGAGGTCGAACACTGCGTGCGGAAATTTTGCCGGACTTGCTATCTGTGCAGGCACTTGGTATGGGTGGCTGGACGCAAGCGAAAGTCTGAATTTTCGCGCCAATGCCTCAAAATGGGTGGCGGAAAGTCATCGGAAGGGAGTTTTTTCTATGTTGAATTCAAACGAGTTGCCAAAAATCCGCACGGTTCTGGAAACCCTGGACGGAGGCACCCGCTATTTGGAAAAACGCGAGATCGCCGATGCCCGGCGCAACATGCAATGGCTCGTGGCGCATCAGCTCAAGTGCAGCCGCATGGAGCTGTACGTCCAATTCGACCGACCGCTGAGCGAAACGGACCTGCAACCCCTGCGGGAAAACCTCAAGCTGCGCGGCGAAGGGGTGCCGCTCCAGCATTTGCTAGGCCAGGTGCCGTTCTATCACCGCGAATTCAAGAGCGACGCCCGCGCGCTCATTCCGCGGCCGGAAACCGAAGAGCTCGCCGAATGGTTGCTGGGCATGAGTCTGCCCCCGGATCTGGCGCTGCTGGACATGGGCTGCGGGTCGGGCGTGCTGGGTTTGACGCTGGCCGCCGAAAACCCCGGCTGGCAGGTGACCCTCGCCGATGTCTCGCCCGCTGCCCTCGCACTGGCCCAGGAAAACGCCGCCGCCCTCGCCATCGCCAATCTGCGCTGGTGCGAAAGCGATTTGTTTGCGGCCATTGACGGCACGTTTGACGGCATCGTCGCTAACTTGCCGTATGTCGCCGAGTCCGAGCGCGCCGACGTGAGTCGCGAGGTGTCGCACGACCCACCGCTGGCGCTGTTCAGCGGGGCGGATGGTCTGGACTTGCTCAAGCGCTTCATCCCGGAGGCCTTCGCGCGGCTGCGGCCCGGCGGCTGGCTGGCATTGGAAATCGGTCACGATCAGGCTTTCCAGGTCGGCGAAATTCTCGGATGCTGCGGGTTCAGCGACCTCGAAATCAAAACCGACCTCTCCGGGGTGGCGCGTTTCCCCTTCGCCCGCCGTCCGGCCAGTTAGGCGGGCCTTGCCACCACTCACTTCACTCCAAGCTCCTTTCCCAACACTATCCCCTATGGACAAACTGCTGGTTCACGGCGGCGCCACCCTGCGCGGTGCCATCAACATATCCGGTTCCAAAAATGCCTCGCTGCCAATTTTGGCGGCCTCCTTGCTCACCGCCGAGGATTGCATCATCGGCCGCGTGCCGGATGTGTCGGATACCAATTACATGATTCAAATCCTCAGCGCGCTGGGGGCCAGTGTCGAGCGCTCGTCAGGCACCGTGCGCATCTCATGCAGCGAGTTGGCGGTCGAAGCTCCCTACGAACTGGTGCGCCGAATGCGTGCCTCGATCTGTGTCATGGGTCCGCTGCTCGCACGCAAAGGCCGCGCCGTGGTCTCGTTGCCCGGCGGTTGCGTGATTGGCGACCGCCCGGTGGACCTGCATCTGCGCGGCTTCCAGGCGCTCGGTGCCAAGGTGGAATTCGAGGGTGGAAACATCATTCTAACGGCCCCGGACGGTTTGCGCGGGGCCGAAGTGGACCTTAGCGGCACGCACGGCCCGACGGTGTTAGGGACGGACAACGTGATGATGGCAGCGACACTCGCCGAGGGCATCACCATCATCGAGTCCGCCGCAGCCGAACCCGAGGTGTTGGATCTGGCAAATTTCCTCAATTCGATGGGTGCGAAAATCGAGGGCGCGGGCACTCGCCGCATCGTCATCGAAGGCGTGAAGGCCCTTCACGGCACCCAGCACACGGTCATTCCGGACCGCATCGAAGCGGGCACTTTCATGACAGCTGCCGCTCTGGCGGGCGAAGGCGTCACCCTGCGGCGCGTGTGCCGCGACCACCTCAAGGCCGTCACCGCGGCGCTGGTGAAAGCCGGCCACCGGGTCGAATTCAATACCGCCGGTGACATTTGCACCGTGCATCGCGGCGAGCAACCCACAGGCTGTGATCTGGTCACCGCGCCCTACCCCGGCTATCCGACCGATATGCAGGCGCAAATGACCGCGCTGCTGGCCACCACCCCCGGGCTGAGCGTCGTCAAGGACACGATTTTCGCGCAACGCTTCATGCATTGTGCGGAACTCAAGCGGATGGGCGCGGACATCACCGTGGACCACGGCACCGCAGTCATCCGCGGCGTCGCTCAACTCTCCGCCGCCCCGGTCATGGCCTCCGACCTGCGGGCCTCCGCCGCCCTGGTGCTCGCCGCCCTAACGGCCAAGGGCAGCACCGCGATTCACCGCCTCTATCACATCGACCGCGGCTACGAGCATATCGATGAAAAACTCCTGATGCTCGGAGCGGATGTCCAACGCGTTAGAGAGTGACCGTTCATGAACAAGACCACCGCCATCATTGTTGCCGCGGGTAGCAGCCAGCGCATGGGCTTTGATAAGCTCGCTGCACCCTTGGCCGGCATGCCGGTGTTGCGGCGCACGCTCGAGGCTTTTCTAGCCGCCGATTGCGTCGCTGAAATCATCGTGGTCTGTTCGGCGGAACGCTGGCAATTGTTGGAAGATGCCGGCGCCGACCGCTGCACCAAACCGCTGCGGCGCGTCGACGGTGGGGCCACCCGCCAGGAGTCGGTGGCTAACGGCTTGGCGGCGGTGGCCGCAGGCGCGGCATGGGTGGCCGTCCACGATGGCGCGCGGCCGCTGGTTAGCCCTGAAGATATCACCCGCTGTGTGGCCGCGGCCGGGGAATTTGGTGCAGCGAGCTTGGCGCGGCGCGTCACCGAAACACTCAAGCGCTCCGATGCCGCGGATTTCTGCGCCGAAGCTGTGGCCCGCGACCAACTGTGGTTCATGGAAACGCCGCAAGTGTTTGAGCTGGGACTGTTGCGCGAGGCCTACGCGGCGCTGAGCTCCCGCCAGCTCCTGGTGACCGATGAAGTCAGCGCCGTCCAAACCATCGGCAAACGCGTGAAATTCATCGAGGCCTCTCACCCGAATCCTAAAATTACCCGGCCCACCGATCTGGCACTGGCCACCGCTATTCTAACAATCAAATGAGTTCCCCAACTTACGCCTGGCGACAAGTGGCCGGCGGCCCGCGCTTGGCTGTAGCCACGCTGGCGCATAGCGAGTGTGCCGCGCTATCGATCTACGTGCCGGCGGGCAGCCGCGATGAAGGTGGCTTGCCGGCGGGCTTGGCGCATTTTGTCGAGCACATGGTTTTCAAGGGCACGGCGCGGCGCAGTGCCCGCGAATTGAGTCTGGAAATTGAAAATGGGGGTGGCCAGCTCAACGCCGGCACCACCGAAGACCACACGGTTTATGAAGGTCGCGGCGAGGCGGGACAGCTGCCGGTGCTGGTCGACGTTCTAACGGACATGCTGTGGCACGCAACGTTTGCCGAGGCAGACTTGGCTCTCGAGCGTGAAGTCATCGGCGAGGAAATTACCATGTACCGCGAGACACCATCGGACCACATCGCCGATATGATTTCCGGCGCACTGTGGGCTCCCCATCCGTTAGGTAATCCGATTTCCGGCACCCTCGAATCGGTGGCCCAAATCACCCGCAGGAAGTTGTTAGCTTTCCGCGACCTCCATTATTTCCGCGATGACGTGGTGATTGCCGCCGCCGGCCCATTCACCCTGGAGCAAGTGCAGGCGTTGATAGAACCACGCTTGCCCGCGACGTTCCAGCGGCTTGAGCGGGCTCCGGTATTTGTCAGGCCCGCGGGTTCACCGCTGCGGGTGGCGGAGACCCGCGATACCGAGCAACTGCAATTATCGCTGGCTTGGCACACGCCGGGACGGCAGGATCCGCTCCGCCACGCCTTGCGCTTGCTCAGCCTGATGCTTGGGGAAAGCGCCAGCTCGCGGTTGTTTCAGGAGCTGCGTGAGGAACGCGGCCTGTGCTATCACATCGCCAGTGATGTGACGCTCTTTCACGAAACCGGGGCCTTTGAAATCAGCGCCGGCCTCGACCCTGATGCCCGCGAGCAAGCCCTTGCCTGCATCATGCGGGAAATCAACGACCTCGTCGCCAACGGCCCTCGGCCCGGCGAACTCGAACGCGCCAAGCGCTTGGCTATCGCCCAAAGCAAACTCGCCTTTGAAACCACCGCCGCCCACGCCGCTTGGGCCGGTGAAGGGTTGTTGGATTTCAATGAAATCCCGTCCCTCACTCAATGGCGCGAGCTGGTGCTGGCCGTGAGCGACCAGGCAATCCAACACGCCGCCGAGCTGATTTTCAGCGGCCGGGAGCCGGCGATGGCGGAGATCGGAGATCGGGGATAGGGATCGGCATGGTGGGGAGCGACGACCTTATTGTCGTCGTGCGGAAGCAACGCCAATGAACCGAGCCTTCGGCACTCATTCATGGGCCGCTCTGCCGCACCACCACACGAATGTGGTGGCTCCTTAGCCCAAGCTACTCCAAGTGCCACGCATGGTGGGGAGCGACGACCTTATTGTCGTCGTGCGGAAGCAACGCCCATGAACCGAGCCTTCGGCACTCATTCAT
>WBXE01000185.1 GCA_008932955.1 Verrucomicrobiota bacterium | reverse complement strand
CTGTCCAAGTTGTACCGCGAAAGCGTCCGATCTGAGGCGATCAAGCCCTTGTTGGAACCGCTCATCGCGCATTACGCCAGTGCCCGCCTCGAGGGCGAACGCTTCGGCGATTTCTGCATCCGCACCGGCTACGTCGCTGCCACCGTCCAAGGCGCCGATTTCCTCAAAAACCTCAAGCCCGAGGCCCTCAAGGCCGTGGCCGTCAAGCCCTAGGTCATCACTACCCGCTAAGCTGTTATGCCCGCTGTGCACTTGCAAACTCCCGCCACCCCCGTCCCCGGCGTGGATCTAGCCGAACTCGCCGCCACCCTGGCTCCTCTGCGTGCCGGCCAGCGCCTTCGCCTCCTGTATGACACCTTCGGTCCGCGTCTGGTCGCAACCACCAGTTTCGGCATTCAGGCTGCAGCCATGCTGCACCTCATAGCCGAGCATGCGCCTAAAGTCCCGGTGGTCTTCATCGATACCGGCTTTTTATTCCCGGAAACCTACCGCTACGCCGAACAGCTCAGCGCACGCCTCGACCTGGACCTCCGTATCTATCAGCCTAACATGACCTCCGCCCGGCTTGAGGCGCTGTGGGGCGAGCTGTGGCACGATGGCAAGGCCGGAGCCGACAAATACGCGCTGCTAACGAAAATCGAGCCGCTCAACCGCGCCCTGCGCGAACTCGGTGCCGACGTCTGGCTCAGCGGCCTGCGCCGCAGCCAATCGACAACCCGTGCCGCTCGGCCGTTTGCCGAACAACAGAAAAAGACGCTCAAGGTCTATCCGATTCTCGACTGGGCCGACGCGCAGATGGCGCAATATTTCCACGAGCATGAGTTGCCGGCCCATCCGTTGGCCACCGAAGGCTACGTCACCATGGGCGATTGGCACAGCACCCGCCCGGCCGATACCGCCGCCGACGCCGAAACCACGCGCTTCGGTGGCCAAAAATATGAATGCGGCCTGCACTTGGACTCCGGCACCCGGGACTTTCAAATATGAAAACAAGACGCAAGACACAAGACAGCAAGACACAAGACCGCTGCGCTCCAAGACACAAGACGCAAGCAAGATAAGAGAGCGCAGCGCTTCTCCATCTGCTCTTGTCTTGTGTCTTGAAGTCTTCTGTCTCTTCTCTTGAGTCTTGCATCTCTCCTAACCAATAACCTATAATCGCCCCCATGAACATTGCAAACAACCTGATAGCTACCGTTGGCAACACTCCATTGATTCGTCTCAACCACCTCACTGCCGGTCTCGATGCTGAGATATGCGTCAAGGCCGAGTTTTTCAATCCGCTCTTTAGCGTCAAGGACCGCATCGGCAAGGCAATGATTGAGGCTGCCGAACGCGATGGCTTGCTCAAACCCGGCGGACTCATTATCGAGCCGACATCGGGCAACACCGGTATTGCACTGGCGTTTGTCGCGCGGGCCAAGGGCTATCGTTGCATCCTGACGATGCCGGAGAGTATGTCGATTGAGCGCCGCGTGCTATTGCGCCTGCTGGGTGCCGAGATTGTGCTCACACCACGGGCACGCGGCATGGGCGGGGCCATCGCCAAGGCCAAACAATTGTTGGAGGAACACGGGGAAGGGTCATTTGGCCCGGGTCAATTTGACAATCCGGCCAACCCGCAAGCCCACCGCGAAACCACCGCCGAGGAAATCTGGCGCGATACCGATGGCGAGATCGATGCCTTTGTCTCCGGCGTGGGCACTGGTGGCACCCTCACCGGGGTGTCGGAAGTCATCAAGTCGCGCCGCGCGATGAAGACGTTTGCGGTGGAACCGGCAGCCAGCCCGGTCATTTCCGGCGGCCAGCCCGGTCCGCACATGATTCAAGGGATCGGCGCGGGCTTTATCCCCAAAAACCTCAACCTGGCAACCATCGATGAGGTCATTCTAGTGAGCAACGAGGATGCGATGGCCACCGCTCAGGCCCTCGCACAATTGGAAGGGTTTCCCGCAGGCATTTCCACCGGCGCCAACGTCTGGGCCGCTATCCAGATCGCCAAACGCCCGGAATTCAAGGGTAAGCGCATCGTTACCATCGGTTGCTCGTCCACCGAACGCTACCTATCCACTCCGCTTGCTGAAAAAGTCCGCGAGGAATGCGCCAATCTCACCGTCCAAGACGTGTAAGCTAAAGTCCGATCTTGGGAGCGCTCGATCGTCGCGTCAGGGTCATGGCCGGGTAGCAAAAAACCGGAACTTGACTCGCAACGCGGCGGAATTACCCTCGCCCTTTGCCGCAGCTAAAAATATCTCTAACCCGATCCATCCCATGCACAACATCAGAGTTTTAACCAGCCTCCTTTTGTCCGTCAGCGCCAGCGCCCTGCTTGCCCAGAATACCCCGCCGCCGGCTGCCTCTCCAGCAGTGCCAGCGGAGCCGGTTGACATGCAGGCTGTGAGTTACATCATCGGTGCCGACCTCGGGCAGAAACTCAAGACCAACCACGTTGAGGCCAATCTCGAGAAGTTGAGCGCTGGCCTCAAGGAGGCGCTCGCCGGCACGGAACCGAAGTATTCCCAGGAAGAGCAGCAGAAAATCATGACCGCCTTCCAAGCCGAGCTGCGCGCCAAAATGGAGAAGAAGTCAGCTGAACTCGCCATTAAGAACACCAAAATCGCCGAGGATTTCCTCGCCGAAAACGGCAAAAAAACCGGCGTTATTACCACCGCGAGCGGCCTGCAGTATCAGGTCATCAAGGAAGGCAGCGGCCCAAAGCCCGTCGCGACTGACAAGGTAAAGGCAACCTACAAGGGGCAACTCATCAGCGGCACGGTCTTCGATGATTCCCACGGTCAGCCGCGCGAGTTTCCGGTCAATGGCGTGGTGCCGGGCTGGCAAGAGGCCCTCCCGCTGATGGCCACCGGTTCGAAGTGGAAACTCTTCGTGCCGCCGGCTCTCGGATATGGCCCGACGCAGCGCGGCCCCGTGATTGAGCCAAACTCCGTCCTTATCTTCGAGATAGAACTCGTCGAGATCTCCACGGCTCCCTCGGCCGTTACTCCTCCCGTCTCAATGAATCCTGCGGGCAGCGCCACGGCAATGCCCGGCACCCCGCCGCGCAAACCCGTCGTCGCCGTGTCCCCACCCATTTCCATCCCGCCTGCCAGCCAGGCGCCCAAGGCCGACGCAAAGAAGCCTGAGTAACAGCGGCTAAGCGACAATTGTCGAAGCCATCATGAGATGCATTGTGGCGGCGCTCTGTGAGCGCCGATGCCAATGAGATGACGTTTATCGTCATTGGCGATCCTTGCGCCGCGGCGGTCATAAACGCGCCGCTAAAATGGGTTAGCTGTTGTTGGAAAAAACCCCGTGAATTGATTGCAGTCAGCGGTATGCTGTCGCATGAAAACTCGATTTTCGTGCATCCGGGTTTTAATCTTCGGCCTAGCCGTGGCTGGTGTCGTGTGGCGGGTATCCGCTGCAGATGCTCTGCCTGCCGTCGTTCCAGCACTGCCGGGGGGGGTGGTCAAGCCGGGCCTAACGCCCATAAAACCCGATGCTGCGGCGCGTACTGCCGCCACCAAGCCTGGCGTGGTGGCGGTGGATCGCAACGCGCAGGTCGTCATTTTGTGTTACCACCGCTTTGTGGAAAAGATTCGTTTTCCGGGCACCGAGATCCGGCCGGCCGAATTCGAAGCGCAAATGCAAATCCTCAAGGACCGGGGCATCACGGTCATCGGCATGCAGGATTTTCTGGCGTGGAAACGCAGTGAAAAATCCATTCCGCCGCGTTGCGCCATCATCACGTTCGACGATGGCTGGGAAACCCAATACTCCGTCGCGTGGCCGATCCTGAAAAAATTCGCTTATCCGCTCACCGTGTTCGTTTACACCGAAGGCGTGCGCGGCGGGTCGCTGGGTGGGGGAGGCGCGATTACGTGGGAGCAGTTGGCCGAGATGCGTGATGAGGGGGTCGATATTGAGGCGCACTCGGCGACGCATCAGGATTTGCGCGAAGGCCATGCCGTCATGGTAGCGCTTGCCGCTGCCAAGCGCAGTAAGAAGAAACTCACCGGCGAGGAATATGTGCAATGGCTGCAGCAAGAGGTGGTTGGCTGCAAGGAAGTGCTCGAACAAAAACTCGCCCTCAAAGTGAATTGTTACGCCGTTCCTTTCGGCCATTACAACGAGTCGATCAAGCAACTCGCTCAGCAATCCGGCTATGAGGCCCTCTTCACCGTCAATGGCCAGGTGCTCATGATCGATTCCCCAACCGCCGCGCTCGGCCGCTATGCCATCGAAGGCGGCAAGCCGAAAGGCTTCGAGGATGCACTCAAAATGCTCGCTCCATCTAGGGGGGCCACCGCTGGCGTGGCGGAAGTGGCGGCAGTTCAGTTGGCCACGCTGCCGGCTCATGGCGAGCTGCTGCGCAGCTCACCGCCGCTGATCACCGCTGATCTAACCGGGCTGGGCGGGGTCGATCCAGATACGGTGGAAATGCGGTTGAGCAGCCACGGTGTGGTACCGCTTAGCTACGATCCAAAAACCAACTCGGTGGCCTATCACGTTACGGAAAAATTGCCTGCTGGCAATTACTCAGTCATCTTGAGCGCTAAAGCCGACGGCAAAAAACTCGAAACTCGCTGGACTTTCCGCATCGGCAAGGGTGGCGCCCCTACTGCGGGGAAACCGTAGTAAGTAAGCACCTAAACCTAACTAAAGAGCCCGTCGGGCGGCGTGCTGGGAAGTCACTTGGGCTAAGGAGCCACCACATTCGTGTGGTGGTAGCGGAAGCGCGGTCCATGAATGAGTGCCGAAGGCTCGCCGGGCGGGCGGCT
>WBXE01000184.1 GCA_008932955.1 Verrucomicrobiota bacterium | reverse complement strand
GTGTGGGCGGGTTCGCGGCGTTGGAAGGAGTCGCGACACAGGCGCGCCACATTGGTTGCACCACGGACAAATGTGTCATCACCAAGGAGAAAGACATTGCTGCCCTCTTCGCCGGCGGTCGCTGATTCGATGAGCGCGTCGGCAGTCGTCGCCGCTTCGGTGGGTGTCTTGCCGGCTTGCAGCGCCTGTTGATAGTATTCCTCGCGCAGCGTTTCCCTGCCTTGATCGAAGAACGGATTGTTGAACCACACCTGGTCGCCCGGCAGCAGATTAGTGCAGTCATAGCGTTGTTTCCACAGCAAATCGTCGCCGCAGTTCGGCAAGGCGTTGGGAATTGGCCGGTGTCCTATCAAGCGGTTGAGTGCGGCTAACCCGGGTTGATTGCCGGTTTGGTGGAAATATTGGATAATGCCTTGGACGAGGATGAGCGAGGAATATTTATAGCAACGGATGCGCGGGATGGGGATACCGTCGTTTTCATGCGCGATCCACAGATCGGCGATGGCTTCCACTGGCGTGCTGGTTGGCGCCACCACAAACCCGTCATTGGTCAATGTCCAGTGTTGTGGATTGCGCATTTCGGGTGAGTCGTCGCCGGGCCTGATGGTGGTGCCGGTCAACGTGGCTTTGATCACTTGCAGCCGGATCTGCCGTTCCGCGTCGTTCACCTTGGCCTGGCTGAGGATTTCACCGGCGCGCGTGAGAAGCCGTTGCTGGTCCGCGGTCAATGGAAGGGGGGCACCCGTCCCGACATTCGCCGCGACGTGCCCACCTGCCAGGAGAACCCCGCAAAGCGCCCACCAGCGCAGGAACGCGACTGGTGCCCCGCGGCGGCTTATGCGAGTGAAAGTTGAGGCAGTTGAGGATGGCGAGGATGCTGAGGATGCTGAGGATGTTGAGGATGTTGAATGCATGGGTCGTCGATCTAGTGAGAGTCGGGGGAGTGTAGGCGAGAAATTTGGATTTTTCGAAAAAAATATCGTTTTTCCGTAGCATCCCCAGTCCTGCGGCCCGGCCAGCGGCCAGCGGCTCGACCAAGGGTCTTGAGTCCGAAAGCGATTTTCTTGGGGCCAGAACCTGCGCTGCCTGCCCCGGGTGTCGAATTGGCCGTCACTTTGGCTTGGAGGCTCCGGGCAAGATGCCCTGGCCAGGTGGCGCGGGCATCTTGCCCGCCGCCTGTAAGAGTCAAGTTATTCGGAAGCATTCATGGATCGGATCTGCCGGATGCCACGCGGAAATTTTGGCTAGCGCTTGGCTTGGGTCGGCCGCGCGGACGTAAATTGATTCGCAACTGGCTTGGTTTATGCTTGAGTGGCGGCGTCCATGCTCACGACCGCCCACTCAGCCCCGACCCGTGAACAACTCCGCTTGGAGGGGTTTGATCTCATTGACGACACACTCGCGTTTCTGATCGGATGCCTCGGCGAGGCCTTGAGATCGACCGGAGAATCCGAACTGCTGCGGTATTTGCCGTGGTCGGGTACCCTGCCCGACGAGGATCATCCCCCGGCCGGCATCGCGCAGCTCTATTCCATCGGGTTCCAATTGCTCAATATGGTCGAGGAACGGGTCGCCGCCGCCATCCGGCGCGAACGCGAAAAGGTCTTGGGCGCCGAATCCATCCGCGGGCTTTGGCACCAAGCGTTGCGCGATTTTCGCGAGCTCGGCCTCACCCCGGAGCAGATTCTCGACGTGTTGCGGGACGTGCGGGTGGAACCGGTTCTAACTGCCCATCCCACCGAAGCTAAGCGCAGCAGCGTCGGCGAACGCTACCGCGCGCTTTACGATGATCTGGTCCGCAGCGAGTATCCGAAATACACCGAGCGGGAACGCAGTCGCCTGCGCGACAGCATCGCCACCTCCTTGGAAACCCTGTGGCGTACGGCCGAGATCCATCTGGTGCAGCCCGATATCACCAGCGAGCTTAGGCATGCGATTCATTACCTCCGCGACTTATTTCCAGATGCGGTGACTCGACTCGACGCCCATTTCTCTGAGGCTTGGCGCGATGCGGGCTACCCGCTGGAGATCTTACGCACGGCCGGAAATATCCCCCGCCTCGCCTTCGGCACCTGGATTGGCGGCGACCGCGACGGTCACCCGCTCGTCACGCCGCAGGTTACCGCGGCGGCGCTCGTTCAGCTCCGCCAAGCGGCGCTCGACTTGCTGCAAAGCGAACTCGAAAAGCTCGCCGCGCAGCTCACGCTGTCGCGTTTCCTCACTCCCGTGCCCGACGCCGTCCAGGCCCGCATCGACGCATTAGCCTGCGAGCTGGCCGAAGCCGGCCCGGCGCTGCGGGAAATCTTCGCCCGCCATGGCGAGGAGCCGTGGCGACAACTGGCAAAACTCATGGCCCTCCGCCTTAGGCGGCAAGCTGCGGGCGTGCCCGGCTACGAGTCGCCGACCCAACTGTCCGCCGATCTTGAACTATTGGCTAGCACGCTGCGTGGCGCCGGTTGCCAGCGCATCGAGGAGCAAGCGATTCGCCCGCTACAGCATAAGATCGACATGTTCGGCTTTCACCTAGCCGCCCTCGATATCCGCCAAAACTCAGAGTTTCACGACCGGGCGATTGGCCAGCTGCTCATCGCTGCCGGAGTGCCCGATGGCGGAAACTATGCCACTTGGCCCGAAGCGACACGCCGCGAATTTCTCAGCGCCGAACTCACATCGCCGCGCCCGTTTCTTCATCCCGACGTGGTTGCCGGACCGGAAGCCGCCGCCGTGCTCGATTGTTACCGCGTGCTCGCGCAGCATCGCCGGGTGCATGGCCAGGCCGGGCTTGGCGCGCTGATCGTGTCGATGACTCGCGAGACGTCCGACCTACTAGGCGTCTATCTGCTGGCCCGCGAGGCGGGTTTGACCGAGCGTCTGGATGACGGGTTGGTCTGCCCCTTGGAGGTCGTGCCGCTGTTTGAAACCATGGACGATCTCGATCGATCGCCGGCGATCCTCGCCGACTTTCTCGACCACCCGTTCACCGTCCGCAGTCGGGCCTTTGGCGCCAGTGCCCACGCCCGGCCTAGCAGCCAGCAGGTGATGGTCGGCTATTCCGATTCAAACAAGGACTGCGGCATTTTGGCCTCGCTATGGGCGCTTCACAAGGCTGAGGCGTCCCTTACCGCCACTGCGGGGCAGCGGGGTGTGGCGTTGCAGTTTTTTCACGGTCGCGGCGGCACCATTTCCCGCGGTGCCGGGCCGACCCACTGGTTCATGGCGGCACTGCCCCACGGCTCAATGTCCGGCGAGTTCCGCATGACCGAACAGGGTGAAACCATCGCCCAAAAGTATGCCAATCTATCCAACGCGACCTACAACCTCGAGTTGCTGCTCGCCGGGGCTGCGGTGACGACAGCCCGCCATCGGCACGGAGCTTGCCACCAAGATCCTTGCGAGGCGTTCATGCCGGAACTCGCGGCCGCCAGCCAAACCCTCTATCGCAATCTCCTCGCCACCGAGGGCTTTATTGAATTTTACCGGCAGGCCACGCCGATCGACGCCCTCGAACACGCCCGCATCGGGTCGCGCCCGGCTCGGCGCAGCGGTAAGCAGGGGCAATCCATCGCCGACCTCCGCGCCATCCCGTGGGTCTTTTCCTGGACCCAGGCCCGCTTCTATTTACCGGGCTGGTTCGGGGTTGGCACCGCCCTCGCGACCCTGAAGGACGGCCCTGGCGACGGCTTCGCAGCGTTCAAGGCCGCGCTGCCCAAGTCCACCTTCCTCCGCTATGTCCTGACCAATGTGGAAACTAACCTGGCTTCGGCCAATCTGGAATTGATGCACGACTATGCCGCGCTGGTGACCGATGTGGCGCTGCGCAAGCGGCTAATGGACCTCATCACCGCGGAATTCACCCGCACCGGCGACCTGCTGGCCGAGTTGTTCGATGGAGCCATGGCCGATCGCCGCCCGCGCATGGCCAAGACTCTCGGCATCCGCGAGGCCCCGTTGCGCGTGCTGCATCACCGCCAGATCGCCTTGCTGCGCCAGTGGCGCGAACTGGTGACCGCCGGTCGCTCGCAGGATGCCGACGCGCTGCTGCCGGACCTGTTGCTCTCGATCAACGCGATCGCCTCAGGCCTGCGGACGACGGGCTGAGGGTTCGTCGCCGGACGCCGGGCCCGGTATCGGGAGCAGCAGGGGGGTAAATTCCATCATCAACCTAAATGCCGCAGCAGGAACCACAACCGAGCGCAGCGAGATGGCCGGCCTGACTCCTTTTCCAATAATCAGGCAAATGACAGGGATTAATACGGCACAGGGAAATTTCTCGCGGGGGGGGAGAGCCAAAGGCAGTCCTTGCCATGCGGCCATTGGCAAGCCATCCTATGGGCATGAAGTTGCGAGCCTGAAATCAGCCCTCCACCACCCACATGAGCCATAAGAGTGCCCGCATCGCCGAGATGATCGAATCCTTCCAGGGACAGGAGCTGGATGCGCATTACCTCGGATTTTTCGATTGCTTCAACCGTCAGATGTTTTACGAGGCGCACGACGTCCTGGAGGATATTTGGCTGCCCGACCGTTGCGGCGCAAACGGCAATTTCTACAAGGGTCTCATTCAGCTGGCCGGAGCATTTGTGCATCTGCAAAAGAATCGTCCGCGTCCCTCCGCCGCCCTGTTCAAGCTGGCGCGGACGAACTTTGAAAAGTACCCCGGGTACCACGAGCAGCTCAATCTGGTAGAGGTCCTGGCGATGATTGCCGACTGGCTGCAACGCTTGGAACAAGACCCCTTTCTCGTCAACCCTCTGGCTACCGGCGCCCCACCGCAACTCAGACCGCAGAGCTAAGGGACAGAGAAATAGTCTGGTAGAGC
>WBXE01000183.1 GCA_008932955.1 Verrucomicrobiota bacterium | reverse complement strand
GCCCACCGCTTCCTCCTTCCAACCCGCCAGCCATCGTGACCTGCGCATCTAGCCACCATCCCACCAAAAAACCCCACAAACCGCAAGATTCCCTACTATTTATCTGTCACCCTGTAATGGTAAATATGAGCCGCTGGCTTGACGGGCAGGTGCCACTGGTGGTTGGCACCCACACCCACGTCCAAACGGCCGATTGGACGATTTTTTCGGGGTGGTACGGGTCAATTCTTCGGGGAATTGAAGTTTTTCCATATTTGATGAGATTTTTTTTGACAACGGTAAATTTATTGGTAAGCTCCGCCCGCTCTTCCCCAAATCTCTTCAGGGGTGCCGCGCCCGGTCCATTTAATGGGACAGGACGCGGTGTTTTTGTCGGGTCGAAGGAAGTCAGCAATTCAGCAACAAAGCTCGCGTAGCTCAGGGGTAGAGCGCATCCTTGGTAAGGATGAGGTCGGGGGTTCAATTCCCCCTGCGAGCTCCAGGGCTGCGTCCACATCACCATAACTCTCACGCGAACTAACAACCACCATGGCTAAAGAATCATTCCAGCGCAATAAACCCCACGTCAATATCGGCACCATCGGCCACGTTGACCACGGCAAAACCACCCTCACCGCCGCCATCACTCTCGTGCTTTCGGAAAAGGGCCTCGCCAAACACAAGAACTACGCGGACATCGACGCTGCACCCGAAGAGCGTGAACGCGGGATCACCATCAACACCGCCCACGTCGAGTACGAAACGCTCAAGCGCCATTATGCCCACGTGGATTGCCCCGGACACGCCGACTATGTGAAGAACATGATCACCGGCGCAGCGCAAATGGACGGCGGGATTTTGGTGGTATCCGCCGCCGACGGCCCAATGCCTCAAACCCGCGAGCACATTCTACTGGCTAGCCAGGTGGGCGTGCCGGCACTGGTGGTCTTTATGAACAAGGTGGACTTGGTGGACGACGCGGAACTGCTCGAACTCGTCGAGATGGAAGTGCGCGACCTGCTCTCCGTGTATGAATTCCCCGGCGACGAAATTCCAATCGTGATGGGTTCCGCCAAGGCGGCCCTGGATGGCGACGCCACCCAAAAGGAAAATATCATCAAGCTGATGGACGCGGTAGATTCCTATATCCCCGAGCCGGTGCGCGTCACCGACAAAACCTTCCTGATGCCCGTCGAAGACGTGTTCTCGATTGAAGGCCGCGGCACGGTCTGCACCGGTCGTGTCGAACGCGGTATCGTCAAGAAAATGGAAGAAGTCGAAATTGTCGGCATCCGCGACACCGTCAAGACCACCGTCACCGACATTGAAATGTTCCGCAAGCTCCTCGACGAAGGTCGTGCTGGCGACAACGTCGGTCTGCTGCTGCGCGGTTTGAAAAAGGCCGACATCGAACGCGGTCAGGTCATCGCCAAGCCGGGCACCGTCAAGGGTCACATGAAATTCAAATCAGAAATCTATGTGCTCTCGAAGGAAGAAGGCGGCCGCCACACGCCGTTCTTCTCGAACTATCGCCCGCAGTTTTATTTCCGCACCACCGACGTGACCGGCAGCATCAAGCTTCCTGAAGGCGTTGAGATGGTCATGCCCGGCGACAACGTCGAGTTGGAAGTCGAACTCATCACTCCCATCGCGATGGAGCGCACCATGCGTTTCGCCATCCGTGAAGGCGGCCGCACAGTCGGAGCTGGCCGCGTCGGTGATATCCTTGACTAACTCTTAACCAGGCGTACGCAGCCAATGCTCACGCCTGCCTCTCTTGATAATGGGGCAACCCGGACTCATCCGGGTTGCCCCTGAGTCGCCTCAAAACGGCAGTAGTTCAATTGGTAGAGCATCGGTCTCCAAAACCGAGTGTTGGGGGTTCGAGTCCCTCCTGCCGTGCCAGCACATTTTCGTTCAACGTTACAAATTCATGCAGTTCTTGGAGTTTTTTCAAATCGGTGGCAGCTGGATCATGTCCGGCATTACCTATGCGCTGCTTGCTGTGCTCGGGATGCTTGTCATTCGCAATTACTCACGCATCGCCGGCTTCACTGGCGAAGTGAAAGGGGAGTTGCGCAAGGCGAGTTGGCCGTGGGAGTCGGATCCAAAGATCAAGGGTTTCCGGAAATATAAGGAGCTAACCGACTCTACCATGGTGGTTCTCATCGCCGTGATTCTGCTCGCAGGCTTTGTCCAATTCTGGGATTTCTTTCACGTGTTGATTGTTTCATTTCTCACCAATCTCGGGCGTTAATTTCGTCACCTGCCCGCGCTCTTCACTTTCAGTTAGTTCCCAGCCATGCCCGTAACCGATCCCGCCCAGAACCAGTGGTATGTTGTCCAGGTCCTCTCCTCTCAGGAGCAGAAAGTCCGCGACCGGATTCTGCGCCAGGCCGAGGCCGAAGAGATGACCGATTACATTCATGAGGTGTTGGTACCCACCGAGATGGTGTCAGAAATCCGCCGCGGCAAGAAAACCGAGACCAAGCGCAAGTTCTTCCCGGGTTATATCATTGTTAACATGAATCTTATTAGTGCCGATAACCAGCTCGTCGAGAAGACCTGGTTTTTCATCAAGGAGATGGAAGGCGTCATCGGCTTCGCCGGCACCAAAGACCGCCCCACTCCGATGCGCCCCCGCGAGGTGGAAGCCATGCTCGCCCAAATCAAGGAGCGCGAGGAGCACACCCGCCCGGCAATCACTTTCGAAGTCGGCGACACCGTCAAGGTCGCCGATGGTCCCTTTCAAAGTCAGAACGGAGTGGTCGAGGAAATTGATCCGGAGCGCGGCAAATTACGCGTATCGGTGAGTATTTTCGGCCGCAGCACTCCGGTTGAACTTGAATACTGGCAAGTTGAGCGTGCCTAACGGTAGCTCAAATCTTAAATCTCAAATCGCAAATTCGCACCCCATCCCCTCACTATTATGGCCAAGGAAGTCGTCAAAGTAATTAAGCTACAAATTCCCGCGGGTGCCGCCAATCCGTCACCGCCAGTCGGTCCCGCGCTCGGTCAAGCCGGCGTGAATATCATGGCGTTCTGCAAGGATTTCAATGCCAATACTCAAAGCCAAGCCGGCGATGTGTTGCCAGTTGTTATCTCTGTCTATAAGGACAAATCATTCACTTACATCACCAAGAAGCCCCCTGCCGGCAATCTGCTCAAGAAGATCGCCGGACTGGCTTCCGGCTCCAAGGAGTCCAACAAAGTCAAAGTCGGCAAAATCACCAAGGCCCAATTGATGGAAGTGGTGAAAATCAAGATGCCCGACCTCAATACCCGCGACCCCGAGGCGGCCGCACGCATCCTCGCCGGTACGGCCCGCCAAATGGGCCTGGAAATCGAAGGCATGTAAATCTCTCAGCCGGGCTTTCTAACAGGGAGTTCGGCACCCCGCAGGAGGGTGTCACAACCGGTGACATCCGAACGCACTGCAAACCAACAACACCAATGGCCAAACACCGCAGCAA
Source organism: Verrucomicrobiota bacterium (assembly GCA_008932955.1). Taxonomy (GTDB): domain Bacteria; phylum Verrucomicrobiota; class Verrucomicrobiia; order Verrucomicrobiales; family Akkermansiaceae; genus Luteolibacter. The sequence goes on along the minus strand of WBXE01000183.1, from coordinate 1,407 downwards.
ACGCTATCAGAAAGCAGTTACCCTTGTCGAAGCCGGCAAGACTTACTCGCTTAATGACGCAATCGGTATCGTGAAGCAATTCCCGGCACCCAAATTCACCCCCACCATCACCCTTTCGTTCCACCTTGGTGTGGATCCTCGCAAGAGCGATCAGATGGTGCGTGGTTCCGTTTCTCTCCCTCATGGCACCGGCCGCAACGTTCGCGTTGCAGTCTTCGCCCAAGGTGCGGCCGCCGAGGCGGCCATCGCTGCGGGTGCCGAACACGTCGGCTACGAAGACCTCATCAAGCGCGTGCAGGAAGGCTTCACCGACTTCGATTCGGCTATCGCCACCCCCGATGCAATGGCGGAAGTGCGCAAAATCGCCCGTGTTCTCGGACCCCGCGGCCTGATGCCCAACCCCAAGACTGGTACCGTCACCGATGATACCGCCAAGGCGGTGCGCGAAGTGAAAGCCGGCCGTATCGACTTCAAACTCGATAAGAACGGTAACGTCTCCGGTTCCATCGGCAAGGCTTCCTTCGATCCGGTCCAATTGTTTGAAAACGGCCGCGCCTTCATCGATGGCGTGGTGCGGGCCAAGCCCGCCGCTGCCAAGGGTAACTACATCCGCAATGTGACCCTGGCCGCCTCGATGCTGCCAGGCTTGCCACTGGATGCCGCCACCTACACCAAAGCCACTGCCTAAACCCCAGCCCGCCAACTAACATGAATCCTGATAAGAAAATCATCATTACCGGCTTGCTGGAGCGTGTCAATGTCTCTCCATATTTGATAGTCATAGATTACACCGGCCTGAAAGTTAAACAGTTCACTGAACTGCGCGACCGTCTATTCGCCGTCGGTGCTTCTTGCATCGTCGCCAAAAATAGCTACATGCGCAAGGCGCTCACCGAGGCCGGTCTGCCCGACATCGGCAACGACCTCGTAGGTCAAACCGCTTTTGTCACTGGCGAGAGTGAAGTATTTGCCGCCGCCAAGGTGATCAAGAACTTCGAAAAGGAGTTCAAGAAACCCGAAATGCGCGTCGGTATCTTAGGCAACGCTGTGCTCGACACTGCCAAGCTGCACGCCATCGCCGATATCCCGTCCCGCGAGGCCGTGCTGTCCCAGTTGCTGGGTACCATCAACGAGCCCGCCGCTCGTATCGCCCGCGTTATCAAAAATAAATTCAACCCTGAAGCGGACCCCGCTACTGAGTCCGATGCTGCTCAAGCACCCGCTGAAGCACCTGCTGAAGCACCCGCTGCGACTGAGGTTGCTGCGGAGCCTATCGCGGAGCCGGCCGACACTGCAGCTGCCGCCACGGAATAATCTGAACCGATGGCGGCAGCGTCTCCGCGCCACCGCCTGAACACCCAATGGTTCCTCGTCGGAGCGGCGGCTGCCGCACTGAAATTCCCGGAG
>WBXE01000182.1 GCA_008932955.1 Verrucomicrobiota bacterium | reverse complement strand
CTCGATGAACCCACCGTCGGCCTCCACCCACGCGATATCCACCGCCTCGTCGCCATCATGCACGGCCTGCGCGACAAGGGCAACACCCTCGTGGTCGTCGAACACGAGGCCACCGTCATCGCCGCCGCCGATCACCTCATCGACCTCGGCCCCGGTGCAGGATCGTTCGGCGGACAACTTATCTATCAAGGCCCCGTGGTGGCAACGGCCCGCCGCAAGACCAGAGCCACGGCTTCCGCCACTGGCACTCTGCCCTGGCTCACCGGCGAAAAATTCATCCCGGTGCCAGCCAAGCGCCGCCAACCCACCAAGCAAGTCCTCGCGATCCGCGGCGCCACCGTGCACAACCTGCAAAAGTTAGACGTCGACATTCCGCTCGGCCTCTTTGTCTGCCTCACCGGTGTGTCGGGATCCGGCAAGTCCACCTTCGCCCGCGACGTGCTCTATCTGAACCTCGCCAAGCATTTCGGCCAGGACTGCGAGGGCGACCCCGCCCCGCTCAAACAACTTCTCGGCACCCAGTACCTCGGCGGCGTGGAACTCGTCGATCAATCACCGGTCGCCCGCACCCCGCGCTCGACCCCGGCGGTTTTCCTCGGTGCCTTCGAAACTATCCGCCAATTGTTTTGTGAGACCGATGCCGCCAAGGCCGCCGAGCTCAAACCCGGCTTCTTTTCCTTCAATTCCGGCGATGGCCGCTGCGACCGCTGCTCTGGCAATGGTTTTGAAAAAGTGGAAATGCAATTTCTCTCCGACCTGTACGTCGCCTGCCCGGATTGCAACGGCTGCCGCTACAAATCCTCCACCCTCGACTACCTCTGGCGCGATAAATCCATCGCCCAAGTCCTCGATCTAACGGTCAGCGACGCCGTTGCATTCTTCGCCGCCAGCAGCAGCGCCACCCCCGCCAAACACACGCGCCTGATCCACCAGACGCTCACTTCCCTGCAACCGCTCCTCGACGTCGGCCTCGGCTATCTCAAACTCGGCCAACCGCTCAACACCCTCTCCGGCGGCGAGGCCCAACGCCTCAAACTCTGCCAACTCCTCGGCGCCGCTTCCGAGGCTGCTACGGCTCCAGCCCGCACTTCTAACACAACTAACAAACTCCTCATACTCGATGAACCCACCACCGGCCTGCATTTCTCGGATATCGAAAATTTGCTAGGAGTATTCCAACAACTGGTGCTGGCGGGCCACTCGCTGCTGGTCATCGAGCACAACCTCGACGTGATCAAATCCGCCGACTGGATTCTCGATCTCGGTCCCGAGGCCGGCGTGCACGGCGGCCAGCTGGTTGCCCACGGTCCACCCGAAATGGTGGCCGAGACCCGCAGCCCCACCGCCCAATTCCTGCGCGAGGCGTTGGGCCTGCCCCCGCTCAAGGTGCCCAAGCGTTCTGCCGGCAAGGCCAGCCAGGCGGCAGAGCTGTCGTCATCCAATATCCAAAATTCAGAATTCAAAATTCAAGATCCTCTCACTAACTCAATCTCGCTGCGCGGGGCGCGCCACCACAACCTCAAGAACATTTCCTTGGACATTCCCCGCGACCGCCTGGTGGTCATCTCCGGCCTCTCCGGTTCCGGCAAATCCACCCTCGCCTTCGACATCCTTTTCGCCGAGGGCCAGCGCCGCTTCCTCGACTCGATGTCGGCTTACGCCAGACAGTTTGCCGAACAATTGGAAAAGCCGGAAATCGACCAACTCGCCGGCCTGCCGCCGACGGTGGCCATCGAACAACGGGTGTCGCAGGGCGGCGGCAAATCCACTGTAGCCACCGTCACCGAGTTATGGAATTTCATCCGCCTGCTGTATTCAAAACTCGGCACTCTGCACTGCCCCGACTGCCAAGTGCCGGTCGAAAAGCAATCGTTGAGCGCCATTGAAAACGTCCTGCGTGCCCAGCTCAAAAAGGGCCCCGTATCGATTTTTGCCCCGCTCATCCGCGCCCGCAAAGGTTTCCACACCGAGGTCGCCGAATGGGCCTCCAAGCATGGCTTCGCCCGCCTCCTAGTCGATGGCAAACTCGTCCATAGCGAAAACTTCAAACGCCTCGAACGCTTCAAAGAACACACCATCGACGTCGAGGTCGCCGCCCTAACCAAGGGCAGCGCCGGCTTCCTGGTCCCCCCGCGCGCAGCCGCAAGCGAAGACGGGCCGGCTGATTTTGGCGTCCCGCCGAAATCCTCTTCCAAGCCAAGCCCCGCCCGAAGGGAATCCGCCCCCGCCGCCCCTCAAACTCTCCAATCCCTCATCCAACAAGCCCTAACCATCGGCAAGGGCCTCATCAAACTCCGCTCTCCCGAGGCCAAGCTCACCTTGCTCTCCACCCACGCCAGTTGCCCCTGCTGCAACCGCTCGTTTGAAGAACTCGATCCGCGATTGTTCTCATTCAACTCGCCCCACGGCTGGTGCCCCACCTGCCGCGGCCACGGCCGCGTCCCCAAACGCCGCCAGGTGCTCGACCTCTCGCGCTTCGATTCGATGCTCGCTGCCGAACTCGATGCCGACCGCTCAATCGAACGCATGGATGACGTCGAACTCGTCGCCTGCCCCGCCTGCCAAGGCACCCGTCTCAATCCCACCGCTTCGCTCGTCACTCTAAACCATACCCCCATCGCCGATATCTCGCGCTTGTCCATTCATCATGCCGCCGCGCATTTCCATGATCTAACATTCTCGGAAGACCGCAGCAACCTCATCGCCCGCGATATCCTCCCGGAAATCCGCCAGCGCCTCGCCTTCCTCCAGGAGGTCGGCCTCGGCTACCTCCAACTCGACCGCTCCGGCAACACGCTTTCCGGCGGCGAGTCCCAACGCATCCGCCTCGCCGCCCAACTCGGCTCCAACCTGCGCGGCGTGCTTTATGTCTTGGATGAACCCACCATCGGCCTCCACCCCCGCGACAACGCCGCCCTCCTAACAACCTTGATCAAGCTGCGCGATCAAGGCAACTCACTCATCATCGTCGAGCACGACGCCGATACCATCGCCGCCGCCGATCACCTCATCGACCTTGGCCCCGGCGCCGGACGCTTCGGCGGCGAGGTCGTCTATCAGGGACCTGTGGTCGGGGGGAGCGCCGGCTTCCAGCCGGCTGATTTTGGCATACCGCCCACATCCTCTTCAACGGGGAGCCCTGGCGTCACGCCGAAATCCCGTGAACGCTCGACTAACAAAAAATCGGCGGCCGCGCTAGCCGCCTCCCCCACCCTCCGCGCCCTCACCACCCCGCTCAGCCATCCGCTGCGCGGCAGCCGCCGCCCGCTGCCAAAAACCCATCCATTCCTCACCCTAACAGGTTGCCGGGCGCACAACCTCAAACACCTCGACGCCGCCATTCCCCTCGGCCGGCTCACCGTCCTAACAGGCATTTCGGGCTCCGGCAAGTCCACCCTCATGCACTCGTGCCTAGCGGTGGCAGCGGCCGCCGCCGGCTCGGCGAAATCCCCCAAATCCGCAGCTTTCACCTCGGCTGCCGGATTTGAAAAAATCAAAGCCTGTTATGAAGTGGACCAATCGCCGATTGGCAAGACGTCGCGTTCCTGCCCCGCCACCTACGTCAAGGTGCTCGATCACATCCGCGCGCTCTACGCCCAATTGCCGGAAGCGCGCATGCGTGGCTTCGACGCCTCGCGCTTCTCGTTCAACACCGATGGCGGCCGCTGCCCGGATTGCAAGGGCAACGGCCGCATCAGGCTCGAGATGGATTTCCTGCCCTCCACCTGGGTCCATTGCCAAACCTGCAATGGCGAGCGCTTCAATCCCGCAACCCTCGAGGTGACGTTCCGCCACAAAACCATCGGCCAAGTCCTCGCCATGTCCATCGACGAAGCCGCCGCCTTCTTCGACTCCCAACCCCGCATCGCCGCCCCCCTCAAACTCATGGCCGATACCGGCCTCGGATATTTGCAACTCGGCCAGCCCAGCCCCACCCTCAGTGGCGGCGAAGCCCAGCGCATCAAACTGGTGTCAGAACTCACCAAAGGCCGCTCCGTCAAATCCCAACTCGCCGGCCTAACGGTCCAAGCGAAAAACCTCTATCTCATCGAGGAACCCACCGTCGGCCTCCACCAGCAAGACGTCCAACGCCTCATCGATGTGCTTCACCGCCTCGTCGATGAAGGCCACACCGTCGTGGTCATCGAGCACCACATGGCCATCGCCGCCGAAGCCGACTGGATCCTCGACCTCGGGCCCGAAGCCGGCGAGGCCGGTGGAAAAATCGTCGCCCAGGGCCCCCCCGAAAAAATCCTCAGTTCCAAAACCTCGCGCACCGCCCCCTTCCTGCGCCTCGCCCTCGGCCGCTGACGCACCACACCAATAATCCTCCAGGGAGTGCGGTGGCTCGCCTCCGCCTGGGGGAGGCGGGCTTGCCCACCGTGGCGTGGAGCGTGGGGGGAGTGCCGGCATCCCGGCGGCTGTGTGCGGCATCTTGCCGCACACTCTTCAGCCTGTGAGATCCTCAACCGTCCGTGGGCCGCTGCCTATGACTGGCGGGGCCTTGCCGGTCAATCCCGCAACTTGGAAGCCGATGGGGTCAGTCCCGCTTTTCGAGCATTCGTACCCACTTCCACAACATCACGCTCGAAAAGCGGGACTGACCCCAATGGACTATGGAATAAAGAGCCGCCGCGAGGCCCCAGATGTTGTGCCTTGGACGCTGGCTAACCGGTGATGAAGTAACGGGTTTCGGTCTTGTCCTCACCACCGTTCTAGGAAGTGTAAATGCGGGTGCAACTCAGCACTTGGCGTGCGTGGGGAAAGGAGCTGATGGCCGAATCAAGAGGAGCGACGCGCAGGTTGCGCTGTTCGATGCGACCGTGGCCGCATTCGAGTTGCCCGGCGAGATCCAGAGGGCGGGTGTCTAGCAAGGTGCCGGCAAAAAGATGCAGGTTCTTCTGGTTCTTCTTG
>WBXE01000181.1 GCA_008932955.1 Verrucomicrobiota bacterium | reverse complement strand
TAGCCCGAGCCGGTATTACCGACATTGATCGCGGTCACCGCGCCTCCGCTGACCGTGGCGGTGGCGGTGGCCCCGCTGCCATTGCCTGTGATCGTGACGGCGGGTGCCGCAGTGTAGCCCGCACCTCCATCGGTCACCGTGTAATTCACCACGTACGTGTATGAGACGGTCGCGGTAGCCGTGGCGGTCCGCACCTGTGGAGGCGTGTTGGTTCCGCCGTCCACCATCGCAAACTTGAACTGGCCACCATGCTCGAGCGCGCCGGGTTCACCCGCATCGAAACCGTGGTCGCCGACTGCGAAACCTCCGCCCCGGGGTTCCAGACGTTGTTAGACATCGGCGTCCGGCCGGCTTGAAAACGCCGGGAATGGCACTTGAATGCCAAGCCGCCATTGCGGACGGGTGGATGAAGGTTGACTCATCCCCGCCAAGTCCGCTCGGCATCTAAGCCACCAGAGGATTCCAAACTTTGGCAAACCCGAATCCCGTAAAGTCCTTCACATTGGCGGTGGCAAAGTCCGTAACGCCATGACTCAGGAGCGTGATGGCCAGGCGGGCATCAAAAATTCTCCGGCGGGCAAAGCTCGGTTGTGCGGCCGCTTGCCAGACGTCATCCATCAGGCCGCCTGGGTAATCCAGCAAGCGCCACTGTGGATTGCCGCGCAAGCGGCGCACCACCGCCACCGCGGCCGGACCGTCCAAAGGTCTGGCGCAGACGCTTGAGTTTCGAACCAGCACGTAGGTTTCCATCAAGACCAGTTCGCACAAGCCCGCCTCCTTGCCCTTGAGCTGGTGTAAAAAATCCCGAGCCCGCTCATGTGACGGATGAGAAGGCTCCAGCGAAGGGAAAAGGATGTTCGTATCAAACGCGGTCATCTCCGTGCCTCCTCCAAATTGGCTGACGCCATTTCACGCCAGTCCGGGTTTTCAAACGGATCCACCCGCAGACCAAGGTCCAGTGTCGGTAGTGTCCATTCGCCTGGAGCGCCAGCCCGATCGGGGTAGCTGGAAATCACTCGCTCCAACCCCCGGCGCACCACTTCAGCCATGCTCATCTCGTACTGCTCTGCAATCCGCTTCGCTTCCCGGTAAAGGTAATCAGGCATTTGAATTTGCGTCTTCAACATGTGGGTAATTATCAACCATTGCGGATCGACGTCAAGCGTGGCGATTCAATTGGATCAAAACCACAGGAGTCTCCAATACCGACCGCTGGCTCGGGTTTTCCGAATGCGAACTGGCCACTATGCTCGAGCGCGCCGGGTTCACCCGCATCGAAACCGTCGGCGCCAACCGAGAAACCTCCGCCCCGGGGGTCCAGATAGTGCAGGGTGACAGATAAATTGTCATTCGTGTGGTGGTAGCGGAAGAGCGGCCCATGAATGAGTACCGAAGGCTCGGTTCATGGGAGTTGCTTCCGCACGACGACAGTAAGGTCGTCGCTCCCTACCATGCCGCAGCCGGGCCAAGTTAGTCGGGAGCTTGCACCGTTCGCTCATCGGCCCTGGGCAATCAGGCCCCGCCCTGGCGAAAAGCGGGACCGACCCCATTGGAACTTGCCACGGACTGATCGAGTGGCTTGGCTGGCGGGGGCAATGGCGGATTCACAGATACGACTGGTGGAGCGACCTGCGGGTCTCGACGGGCTGACACCGGTGGCGGTGGCGGGACGATTGCGGCACTTGCCGGGTTTGGTGTTTTTCGATAGCGCGGGGCATCAGCCCAGCGGCGGGGGCCGTGCAATCTCGGTGATTGGGGCGCGGCCGCAGCAGGTGTTGTGCGGCCATATTGCCAATGCGGAAGACCAGGCTCGACTGCGAGCAGTGATGGCGGGCGGGCCGCAAGTGGCGGAAGGACTGGGGTTTCCCTTGGGCGGGCTGTGTGGATGGGTGGATTACGAAGGGGAATTTGTGTTCGGCGAGTACCGGGAGATGCTGGTCCATTGTCATGATGATGGATCCTGGTGGGAGCTGGGGCGGCTTTCGGAATGCCTGGAGGCGCCGCCCAGCGCCAGCGAGCCGCCACAAATTGGCGCCTTCGCGCCTCTGACCCCACGCGACGAGTTTCTCGACGGCGTGCGGCGGATTAAGGAATGGATCGCGGCGGGGGATATTTATCAGGTGAATCTGTCGCAAGCCTATCAGGCGAAGGTGCATGGCGGGTCCTTGTTTGGCTTGTATGAAGCGCTGCGCCAGGCCTCGCCGGCCCCGATGGCAGCCTGGCTGGCGCTGGTTGGGCGGGAGCTGATGAGTTCCTCGCCGGAGGCATTTTTAAAGGTATCAGGGCGGAGAATTGAGACGCGGCCGATCAAGGGGACGCGGCCGCGATTTGCGGGGGCGGACGAGGACCGGCGATCGGCGTTTGAATTGCAGAGCTCGGCGAAGGAGATCGCGGAGTTGGTGATGATCACCGATTTATTGCGCAACGATCTCGGGCAGGTCTGCGAATTTGGCTCAGTGGCGGTGACCGAAATGCTCCGCCTCGAAAGCCTGGCGCAAGTCCATCACTTGGTGTCCACCGTCACCGGCACCCTGCGGCCGGACGTGGATGCGCTCACGGCGTTGGCGGCGTGCTTTCCTGGCGGCAGCATCACCGGCGCACCCAAAGTGCGGGCGATGGAAATCATCCGGGAGTTGGAAAGCTCGCCGCGGGGGATCTATTGCGGGGCGCTGGGTTGGCTCGGATTCAATGGCGAAAGTTGTTTCAATATCGCCATCCGCACGCTCATCCGCGACGGCGAGCGCCTTGTCTATCAGGTCGGCGCAGGCATTGTGGCCGACTCGGAGCCAGACCAGGAATACGCGGAAACCCAGCACAAGGCGGCCGGCATTCGATTGGCGGTGGAGCGCTGGCAGGCGGCAACTCAGCCCATCTCTTAGAAGTGGCCTCAGAGGCCCTTGAAACCCTTGTATTCCTGATAGGTTCCTACCGGTACCCCGACCTGCCCCCACTCGTGGTTCAGACGGCGATACTTGGTGATGAAGGCAGTGGGATCAGCAAAATTCTTGGTGTCGGCGGGAAAGTTGTGGCGATCCATGCCGACGTGGATGTTGTAACGAATTTCAAAGTGCAGGTGTGCCGGATACATCCCGTGGTTGCTGCCGAGGGTGGCAATTTGTTGTCCGCGCTTCACTTTCTGCCCCACCCGGGTCATGATCGCCAGCAGATGGGCGTAAAATGAATCGCAGAACTTCACCTGGCCGCTAGCGGCATCGCGGTAGGCGTGGCGCACGATGACCACATTGCCCCAACTGCCTCTCACGTCGTAGGCGAAGGTGACGATGCCATCGCCGATGCTGTAAATCGGATCCCCGAGGTCGGTATTGCCGCCCCCCCGCCCGTTCCAATCCTCGCCGAAGTGCTTTGGCGAGCGCAGCCGTAGGCCGCGTGATTTGAAGTAGCCCGTGCCATCCGGCTTGCCCACCGGGTAATCGAAGCCATCCGCGAGGGTGAGCTTTTCCAGGCCTTCCGCCGTCACGGATCCTGCGCTGCCGATGAGTAGCAGAGGGGCCATCAGACAAAGTAGCAGTTTGCGTGCCGGGCGGATCCAAGTCATGCTCAAGGCCACGACCATCGGCGGCTGACCCCCTGCCCGCAAGTCCAAAAATTTCCATTGATATTCAAGCCAAGCGAAATGTTGCCCCGATCCGCCCAACCGCTGCAGGTAGCGACGTCTCATCATGCAAGCCGCCAGGGGTGGGGCGATCGAGTCCGACTTTTCGGAAATCCAAAATTTCAAAAGCAATTGACATTCTAGTTGGTCGGTAATATAATATTGATTCTCAACCCCATAGACCCTACCACCCCACATGAGCACATCAATCAAAGCAGCTAATCCGAAGCGCCTCCTTGGGGCCGGCTTCATGGCCATCCTCGCCGCCGGCGTCGGCTTCGCCCTGCGTGGCGGTATCTTCGGCGCCTGGGCTTCAGAATACGGATTCACCGCCACCCAGTTGGGTGCGATCGGTGGGGCTGGCTTCTCAGGCTTCTGCTTTGGCATCATCATCGGCGGCGTCTTGGTCGACAAGTTCGGCTACGGCAAACTCATCGCCCTCGCTCTCGTCGGTCACCTTCTCTCGGCGGTCGCCGTCTTCTTTACCACCACCCCCGAAAATGCCTATGGATTCCTCTACTGGGGCATGTTCATCTTTGCCTACGCCAATGGCACCCTCGAAGCTGTCGCCAATCCGCTTGTTGCTACCACCTTCCCGCAGAACCGCACCCACTACCTCAATATCCTGCATGCATCTTGGCCACTCGGCATGGTCGTCGGCGCGGTGGCTTCTGGCCTGCTTGGCGGTGGTATCTTCGGCATCACCGGCCTCGGCCTCAGCTGGAAGTACCAGCTCGCCTTTTACCTCGTCCCGACCTTGGGCTACGCGGTGATGTTCTTAGGCCAGACATTTCCCAAATCGGAAGCCGCTCTCAATGGGGCCAATTTCGGTCAAATGTTCAAGGACGTGGGCCTCCTCGGCGCGGCCGTTGCCTGCTACCTGGTCGCCCAGTTCTTCGGTGGCGCGACCACTGGTTACGTTATTGGCGGGGTGCTGTTAATCGCCGTAGGCATCATCACCCACTTCTCCCTAGGCTCGCTACTCCTGTTTGTGCTCTTCATCACTCACGCCCTCGTCGGCGCAGTGGAACTCGGCACCGACTCATGGATTGAGGCCATCACCGGCAACCTGTTCACGGCAGGCCAAGGCAAGACGCTCTTCATCTGGACCTCCGCCATCATGTTCGGCCTACGCTTCTGTGCCGAGTTCATCGAGAAAAAGGTCGGCTCCCCGATCGCCCTGTTGGTCGGTGCCGCCGTCCTCGCCTTCGTCGGCCTGCGCCTCGCTTCCAGCATGAATTCCTTTGCTCTCGCACTCGTTGCCCTCGGCATCTACGCCCTCGGCAAGACGTTCTTCTGGCCCACCATGCTCGCCGTCATTGGC
>WBXE01000180.1 GCA_008932955.1 Verrucomicrobiota bacterium | reverse complement strand
CCGTGCATGAGTTTCCGCTGTGATGCACACGCGCCAGCAAGCTGGCTTGGCGTGGCGGTGGCGAGCCACCGCACTCCATGGATTGACCAGGCGGTGGCGAGCCACCGCACTCCTAGGCACACACGCGCCAGCAAGCAGCCGCGCGGAGTGCGGAGTGCGGGGGCTTGCCCCCGCCCTGGGAGGGGCGGGCTTGCCCGCGGGGGCGCGGAGCTGTGCATGAGTTTCCGCTGTGATGCACACGCGCCAGCAAGCTGGCTTGGCGTGGCGGTGGCGAGCCACCGCACTCCTAGCAGACGCTCGCCGCTCTGTGAGAGCCGAGGCGCATGGGATGGCACCGCTACAAAGCCGGTTCATGGTCATCGGCGGTCATAGACGCGCGGCTACAATGCGACAGATATACTTGTGCGGCTCCTGAAACACTGATTGCCACTGAGCACTGGGAAGAAATTCATAAATATTCCAGCGCTAATCAGTGCCTCAGTGGTGAAAATCGTCGCAAACAATCCCACCTATCCCTTAGCTTGACGCGCGGGCCCGGCGGGTTGTGTATGCGACCCGCTTTCGTCCCTAAGCCACTCTCGTCGTTAGTCCATGCACCGCGAGCCATCCATCCATTCCAAGCGCCCGGGGCGACGGCGGAGCCGCTGGCTCAAGGCGGCGGGTGCACTTGCGGTGATTTTGTTAGTTTGGGGTGGGTTGCCGCGACCGCAGATGGATTCGCCGGATGGCGGGTGGTCGCGGGTCGTGCGCGATCGCCACGGAACTTTGTTGCACATCGCCGCGGCGGCAGATGGCCGATACCGGGTGTGGACCCCGCTTGCAGGGGTTAGTCCGTATTGGGTGCAAGCCACCCTGCACAAGGAGGACCGCTGGTTCCGCTGGCATCCCGGCGTCAATGCGCTCGCGCTGCTGCGTGCGGCCGGCAGGGCACTTAGCGGAAATTCTGGCGGCGGGGCATCGACCCTCACGATGCAAGTGGCCCGTCTGCATTGGCATCTCGAAACCCGCAGCGTGGCCGGCAAGCTGGTGCAAATCGGGCGCGCGCTCCAGCTTGAGCGCCATTACTCGAAAGACCAGATTCTGGAGGCCTACTTCAACCTCGCGCCCTTCGGCGGCAATGTCGAAGGGGCGGGGGCTGCCGCCAGCTTGTGGTGTGGCCGCGACGCCATGCAAATCAGCCAGCGCGAGGCGATTGCCCTGAGTGTCATTCCGCAAAGCCCGGCCACCCGCCAGCCTGGCCGCCCGCGTGCAGCCCCGCGCCTTGCCGCCGCCCAGGGCCGCCTGGCTGCCATGTTGGAAAAGCAAGCCGGCTTGCGGGCTGATCCGTTGGTGGCGCAATTCACCCTGACCCCGCCGGGCCCGCCGCCGCACGAGGCTCCCCACCTGTGCCGCCGCCTGCTGCAGGCTAGCGCGGCGCATGAAATTGCCAGCACCCTGGATCTAGCGATGCAACAGCAAATTCAGCGCGGCATCAGCGCGCACCTTCAGCGCACCCGCGACGAAGGCATCGTCAATGCCTGTGCCTTGCTCGTCCATGCGCCGTCGCGTGAGGTGCTCGCCTATGTGGGTTCGGCGGATTATGCCGACCGCGACATTTGCGGCATGGTGGATGGTCTGCGGGCACGGCGCTCGCCCGGCTCGGCCTTAAAACCGTTTGTCTATGGTCTGGCGCTCGATCAAGGGCTCATTCATCCGCGCAGCTTGCTCAGCGACGCACCGATCGGCTTTAACGACTACAACCCGGAAAATTTCGAGGGCGAATTCCTGGGGCCGATTCATGCCAACGACGCCTTGGTGCGCAGCCGCAATATTCCAGCCGTGGCCTTGGCCAACCGGCTTGGCGAGGGCGGGCTCTATCGGTTTTTGCAACGCGGCGGCGTCGATCTGCCGAAACCGGCCGACTACTACGGGCTCGCCCTCGCCTTGGGCGGCTGCGGCATCACGCCGGTCCAACTGGCGGCGCTTTACTGCGGGCTCGCCGACGACGGCCAGCCGCGGTCCTTGGTTTTCGCCAGATCCCCGGCCCAGACCGCCGCCGCCGCGCCGCCCAGCACCGCCAGTTTGGCGCTTTCTGAGCGGAAAACGGGCATCCTGCCTGTGAGGGAAGACAGCGCTTCCAGCCTGTCAGTCAATGAGACGACAGGCTGGAAGCCCGTCGTTCATGACAGGCAGGATGCCTATCCTCCCCTGTTATCCGCCGCCGCGCGCTTCCTCGTCCTGAATATGTTGCGAGGTGCTGCCGAGCTCGGGCCGGAATATGGCTTTGCCCGCGCCACTCCGGGGGTCGCCTGGAAAACCGGCACCTCTCACGGGTTTCGCGACGCTTGGGCGGTGGGCGTGCGGGGCGATTACGTGCTGCTGGTATGGCTGGGCAATTTCAGTGGTCGCGGTAACAACGCCTTGGTCGCCAGACACTGTGCCGTCCCCTTGTTGTTTGACTTGTTCACTCGCTTGCAGCTGCCTGATCGGGCCAGCGTGCCCCCGGCGGGCGTGCGCCAAGTTGACCTGTGCGCCACCTCTGGCGAGTTGCCAGGCCAGTGGTGCCAGCAAACTGCCGTCGGCTGGTTCATCCCCGGGGTTTCACCGATCGGTTTGTGCCAATTGCACCGCCGCATCCTGGTGGATGGCCAGACCGGCAAGCGGGTAGCCCGCGACGACGGTCGCCCCGGCTTGCGGCACGAGGTCCATGAATTCTGGCCGCCAGATCAGTTGGAGTTGTTCCGCAAGGCAGGCCTCCCACGCCGCATCCCACCCGAACCTGAAACCGCATCCGACACCTTGATCGGCCTCGATCCTGGCCAAGCCCCCGTCATCACCGCCCCCTTGCACGGCCGCAACTACCAATTGGGCGGCGGCCCGGCCGATTCCGCTATCCAACTGCAAGCCCGCGCCACTCCCGGCGTGCGTTGTTTGTATTGGTTTGATGGCGAGGCCTTCCTCGGCTCCTGCGCCCCTACCGACAGCCTACCTTGGCCAGCCCCACCCGGCGACCACCACCTGCGCGTGCTCGATGACCACGGCCGCAGCGGCGATACGAACATCCGGGTGCGGCGCTGAGATCACCTCTGGCCTCTGAGCCCTTGCCTTACGCCGCGAGCGTGGCGGGCACGATGAGGGTGGGCACGACGGACTTGCGGACCATGCCTTCGGCCACGCTGCCGAGCAGCAGTGAGACGACCACCCCATGGCCGTGAGAGCCGAGCACCAGCAGATCGGCGTTGTTCTGTTTCACATAATTGACGATGCCGTGGAGCGGGCTGTCTTCGATGAGGTGGACGCTGGTGCCCGGCAAGCTGCCGGTGGTGGTGCTGAGCAAGTCCTCGAGTTTGCGGGCGGCCCGGCGCTTGGCTTCCTCTTGGAATTCATGCAGGACGGGGTATTCGTCGGGCGTGAAGCCGTAAGCGGTGTAAGTTGGCTCCTGCTCGATGACGTGGAGGAGATGGAGTTGGGCACCGTAGGCCTTTGCCAGGCTGCCGGCCATTTCCAGAACTCCGAGGGTGGCATTGGAAAAATCAACTGCGGCGACAATAGTTTTCATAACAATTGAAAACTAGCACCGGCCGCCAGCGTTGCCAAGCAGATTCAATGTTGCTGCATCAATGGGTCACGCGCATCGGCATGAGCACGTAAAGAAAGGTGCCTTCGATGCGCAGCACGCCGGGACTCATTTCGTCGATTAGATCGAGGTAGACGTCGTCGGTTTCCAGTGCCCGCAGTGGGGCTTGGAGGAATTCCGGATTGAAGGCAATCTGCATCGGCTTGCCTTTGTAAATGACATCCATCGACTCCTGAGCTTCGCCGACATCCGGCGAATTGGCGGTGACCTCGATTTGGTTCTCACTGAACATGAGTTTGACCGAGTTGGACTTGTCGGAGGCGAGGAGGGATACGCGGCGGACGGTTTCGAGCAAGGCTTCGCGGGAGATAACGACGCGTTCGAGGGCGTCGCCGGGGATGACCTGGCGGTAGTTCGGGTAGTTGCCCTCGATGAGTTTGCTGGCCAGCAGGCTATCGCCGATGGTGAATGACACCTGGTTGTCGGTGAGCTTGACGATGACTTCGCCGGAGTCACCGAGCAAGCGCTGGAGTTCCTGGACTGCCTTGGTGGGAATGATGACGTCGGTTTCGTGGGACGCGGGGAATTCCAGATCGCTATCGACCATGGCGAGGCGGCGGCCGTCGGTGGCCACCAGGGTCATTTTGCCATCGTGGAAGGAGGCGAAAATCCCGTTGAGAACGTAGCGGGTTTCGTCTGATGAGATCGCGTAGGCGGTTTTGCGCAGCCCGTCGCGCAGCACCAGCTGCGGGATGCGAAACTCCTTGGATCCTTGAAAATCCGGCAGCGGCGGGAATTCCGAATCGCTCAAACCCATGATTTTAAAAAACGCCGGACCACTGCGAATCGAGGCATGGTTCTTGGAATCCACCGATACTTCAATCTCGCTGGTGGGCAATTCACGCACGATGCTTACCAAGCGCCGCGCCGGCAGGGTGGTGGCACCTTCCTTGTCAATCTGGGCTTCCACCGATCCGGTGACGCCTACGTCGAGGTCGGTGGTGGTAAATTGGATGCGGCCATCCTTGGCAACGATGAGCACGTTGGAGAGGATAGGCAGGGTTGTGCGCGAGCTGACAACGTGCTGGACCTTTTGCAGGCCGTCGAGAAAGGCTTCTTTGGAGATGCGAAACTTCATTGGTGTTTACCCGGATTGAGTTGCGAGGAAGTTCCAGCTTTCCGACCCCTTTGGCAAGCATTCTTTAAGGATCCGAAAGAACTTTTCCGGGTTCGAGGGATTTGGCGGGAAATTTAGCGGCGCAGTTGGGACTCGATGCGGGCGAGGGTTTCCTTGAGGCCCGGGGCTTCGGCGACCTGGCTGTGGACCTTTTTGCAGGCATGGATGACGGTGCCGTGATCGCGGCCGCCGAAGGCTTCGCCGATTTCCATGAGCGAGCCTTTGGTGAGGGCGCGGCTGAGGTACATGGCGACTTGGCGG
>WBXE01000179.1 GCA_008932955.1 Verrucomicrobiota bacterium | reverse complement strand
TGCGGGATGTGCGCCGCCCATAGCGGGCTCCCCAATGTGATCACGATCCATGGAAATATGGCGGAATTGAACCGCCTTGGAATCAACTTTGCAAATGAAAGGATTTACGGATTTCTAGCGTCAAAACTCGAATCGCACGCACTGGGGAAATGTGCGGGAGTATTATGCAATTCAGACTATACCGAATCATTGGTGGCTCCCAGAGCCCAAAGAACCTGGCGGATTCCTAACGCGATTCGCGGTGGCTTTCTCCGCGATGTTACCCAGGTCCCGCCTTCCTCTGACGTGCCGCTACTGCTGAACGTAGGCCAATTGGGAGTTAGAAAGCGGCAGTTGGAGGTGTTGAAAATGGCTGGGGAGTTGCATCGTCTTGGATGCCGGTTTCACTTGATTTTTGTAGGCGCGCTGGACCAGGGCCATGACTATGGTCGCTCCTTTGTGCAGGAATTGAAACGAGCGCAATCCATGGGATATGCCAGTCATGCCGGATTTCTCGATTTGGAGGCCTTGGTGTCGTTGATGGATCAGGCACAGGGGTTCATTCATTTTCCATCCGAGGAGGCGTTCGGACTGGTGGTGGCGGAAGCCATGGCGCGGGGCTTGAAGTTCTTCGGTGCAGATCTGGGCGGCATCAAGGAAATCGCTTCTGGCATACCTGGCGCGGAACTGCACACCACGATTGAATCTCTCCAAGCGGGGGTGTTCCAGTGGTTGGCTGCGGGTGCCGGCAGAGTGCCAGAGGCCGCCGCCACCGTCACTTCGCGATATTCTCCACAATCGGTGGCCGCAAGGCATATTGATATCTACCGTGAGGTATTGAAGATGTGAGTCCTATGAAAATCCATCTGGTCACTTATGCGACACCACGATTCCGTCACCGCCAAATTCTCCTCGGAGTATCAGCGCGGCTGAATCATGTGGTCGATACCGTGACCGCGTGGACTCCCCACAAAATACTCAAGGCGGGTTTCGAGGAACGCTGCAAGGACATCAAGCTGACGGAACGCGGTTCGGGTTTCTGGGCTTGGAAGCCCTTTGTCATCCAGAGGAAACTCGCTGAAGTGGCCGACGGGGATCTGGTGTTCTACTGTGACGTTGGCAGGAGATTCCCATATAAACTGCTAGAGCGGCAGCTCGATCCATTTCTGAGATGGATGGAACAAAACTCGCAAGACTTCTTGCCGGGTTTGAAGATTGGCTGGCGTGGCCCTCTGTCGGTGTGGACCAAACGAGACGCTTTTGTGCTCGCCGGTATGGACACTCCGGATGTGCATGCGGCTTCTACGGTTCAAGGTAGTTTTTCTCTATGGCGCGCCTGTGCCACCAGCCGCAACTTTGTGGGTCAGTGGCTGGATTTATGCTCCGACCGGCGAATGATCAGTGATGATCCGAGTGTTTGCGGGCAACCGGAATACCCAGGCTTCCACGAGCACCGGCACGACCAGTCATTATTGACGTTTTGTTGCTTGAAATATGGCGCGAGTGCCTTGGAAATGGGTGACCAAAACCTCCCGATCGACACTCGCGATCCCGCACAGGTGCTGGATTGCTTGTTCCACCTTGAAACCTGCCGAATAACGTTTTCCGGGCGCGGTTTGAGGACATTCACCAGGATCCTTGAATATGGCGAAGGGTGGCTGCGGAAATATTTGAAGTTCGGGCAGATGATGCCAAGCCACCCGCTCGCTAGAGATTGATCTGTCACGCAAATCCTGCAGCATGAAAAAAGTTGTCTCGTTCAGCCTGTGGGGAACCTCCGAGATATATCTCTGCGGCGCGGTGGATGCAATTGCTCAGGTGAATCAGCATTATCCGGGTTGGGAACCGCGGTTTTACCTGGGGGCGGATGTGCCTCAAGCGACCCGCCAGAAATTGCTTGACAGGGGCGCGTCGGTCTTTGACGGCCCGTCTTGGGGGCCATGGGCGGGAATGTATTGGCGTTTTCTGGCGGCGGCCGATCCAAACGTCGACGTGATGATAAGCCGGGATGTGGACACCCTGATCCTGGAACGGGAGGTGCAGGCGGTCAACGAGTGGCTAGCTTCTGGCAAGACACTGCATATCATGCGGGACCATCCCAAACATGAAGTGCCAATCATGGGAGGCATGTGGGGATGTCGGACTGGATTTCTCCGCAATATCGAACAACTGATCCATCAGTGGAACCGTTTTAATCGCTATGGATGTGATCAGGAGTTTCTGGCGCGGGTCATCTATCCGCAATTCCGCGATCAGGCATGGATTCATTCCGAGTGCATCCATTTCCCTCATGAAACGCTCCGGGCCTTCCCGACGACTCGCGAGCGCAATCAGGTGATCGGAATGGCCTTGCGTGGTCAGGCCATTATTGATTTGCAGATGAGATATCTTAAAGAGTGGCAAGATGCTGGCTGCCCCTATCTGAGCCGCCCCCACCCGTGGAGTTTTTTTGGCCGGATCCGAAAACTCACCCGAGGAAGGTGGCCGGGTGAATCGCTTGATGTCACAGCGACTGCGAAGTGATCGGCAATACCCACCAGAACTCCGAATCTGACGACCATGAAGCGCCGCACCCATCCGCTTGACTCCAATATCGCCAATGGGCAATTGGCTTGCTGGCTTATTTATGTATCACGCCGCCGCCTGCCGCTGCTCAGGCGGCTGTATACGGCTTTTTTAAACTGCGACATCGGGACAGCGCTGCCAACATCCACATTTCTCCCACATCCGTTCGGGATTGTGATCAGTACGGGCACGGTGATTGGCGAGGATGTGGTGATCGGGCAGCAGGTCACGCTCGGCAACCGCAATGGCATCATGGCGGCCCCTATTATCGGCATGCAAGTATACATCGGTGCTGGCGCGAAAATTCTCGGTCCCGTCAAAATTGGCAATCATGTGATCATCGGTGCCAACGCGGTTATCACCCAAGATGTGCCAGACAACATGGTCGCAGTGGGAGTGAATCGGATCATGGGAAAGAAGTCCGCCTATTGGACGCCCCAGGATTGAGTGGAATCCCGATCGCGCCTGTATCATGTCCAAGTCGCAGGTACAAACCTATTGCACCAGGCACTAGTAGATGAATACCAATACTCCGACGAGTTCCCGATGGCTGATGGGTCTGGAGCAACTGCAATTCCTCGGTCATGAATTGTGTCTGCTTAGCTCGGGCAAGGCGACCCGGTGGTTAGTTATTTTTTTCGAGCCCGCAGCGGGAGTTACCATTTCCTATCGGATCGACCGCTGCGGTTACCTGCTGTGCGGCCAGGTGTGGATGGCCCTGCGGGTCTTGGCCTACCCGCTTTTCCTAGTCCTGAGGCTTTTGAGCTGTCGCCATGAAATCTGTTGCAAGGCGCAAATCGGCCGTGGTCTTCAATTGACGCATCCAACACTAGGAATGGTCATCAACGGCGACGCCATCATCGGGCGCAACTGCCTGCTCAACGGTGGCAATAGCATTGGTGTTCGCAGGGGCATCGTGCCGGGACAACTGGTGGTCGGCGACGATGTCACGCTCGGGGTCAACTCATGTGTTTTGGGACCGCTCCGGATTGGCAACCGCGTGGTCATTGGTGCCGGTGCCATCGTGGTCAGTGATTTGCCGGATGATTGCGTGGCTAGAGGCGTGCCCGCCAGGGGTTATCCTGTCTAGGCATGAGCTTCGTTGCGTCATTCCTTCAATTTCATTCCGATCCATGGACCCGCTACCGGCAGCTCCGCGGTCTCCCAATCACACCCTATGAACAAGCCTCAAATTATCGTCATCGCCTTGAGCATCGATCCTACGGCTGGCAGTGAAGCTGGTAAAGGATGGTGGTGGGCAACCGCGCTAAGCCAGTTTTTCCATTTGCATGTGATCACGCAAAAACACCATGTGGAACAATGCCACCAGTTTTTACAGGATGATTCATCAGGCTGGGAATTTCATACGACCGAAACAATGCTCGAAACCTGGGCTTTTCCTTATGGATATATCCGCTACGCCAAATTGGTCAAGGAAGCCTGCGCGATAGCTGCGGGCATCGTAAGAAACCAGCCCATTGTGGGCTTGTGTCATTTGATCTTGGGGTCGTTTCGAGTGCTACCAAGATATGACAAGCTGGGGATTCCCTATACCGTCGGACCACTTGGTGGTGGCGAGTGTGCGCCATTCCGCTATCTGATGGGACGATCCCTGCCATTGAAGGAGCGACTGGTCGAGTTGGGCCGGCCGCTGATGAATGCCATGTTCACCCTGGTCCCCCCGCTGCGCAAATGTCTCAAGGGTTCGGCGGTCGCATTTGCCACATCTGAGGAAACTGCAATTGTCTTGCGGCGCATGGGAGCGCAACACACCGTAGTCGTGTTCCCGGACGCCTATGACACGCCTATTGACACCGCGGCGGTGATGGAAAATCAAACCAAGCAGAGAGTGATGGTTGGCAGCAAGATCCGCCTGCTGTGGCAGGGCCGGGTTCTCTGGTGGAAATGTCCCGATCTGGCACTGGACATTCTAGCATCCGCGATGCGGGAAGGCATCCGGGTCGAGTTGACCATGGTGGGGGATTGGGACGGGATGTTAGGAAAACAAATGAAAGCACGTGCGGTTAAGCTGGGAGTAGGGTCCAGCGTTGTATTCATTCCAGGCATGTCGCGCGTGGATTATCTTGAGCTGCAGGCGACGCACCACGCATTTCTGGCCACCAGTCTTCATGACTCAGGAGGAATTCCCCTCATTGAGGCGCAGGCGCGCGGCTTGCCTTGCCTCACGCTCGGTCTGGGAGGCAACCGCGAATCCGCCTGCTCGGAAGCGGGAGTGCCGGTTGGTGGCACTTGTCCGGCTGAATTCGTCGAGCGCTCGGTTGCCTGCCTGCGCCGCTGGCAGACTGATCCCGCACAGTGGCTTGGCGATGCCAGCGCCGCACTGGATTATTCCACCACCTTCACCAATGCCCGCTTGCAAGGGTATGTGCGGGAGCATGTGGTGAAGGCTTTCGAAGGTTGAATGTGCGGATGCAACAAATCTCATGAAAAACTATCT
>WBXE01000178.1 GCA_008932955.1 Verrucomicrobiota bacterium | reverse complement strand
CTGCGCGTCCTGCGCTTCACCCCGCCCGTTGCCGAAATCATCAACGTCACTCTGGAGGACGCCGGCCGCTACGTGCACGACTTCAGCACTCGCCTGCAAAATTATTCCACCCTGGAGGAGGATCTCCGCGGCGTTTTGGACTCGTTAATTCCGATTGAGCGCGAAGTGCAAACAACGCGGGGACACTGGTATCTGCTGCGCATCCTGCCCTACCGCACGACGGAAAACGTCATTGAGGGTGCAGTCCTCTCGTTTGTGGACATTAACGAGCTGAAAAAGGCGAATGTCAAAATCACCGACATGCAGCAGGTGGAAGAGGCCCTGCGCAAAAGTGAGGAACTCTTCAAAAGACTCTTCGTCGAGGCCCCGCTCGGAGTCGCCCTGATCGATTCCCTCAACGGCCATTTTTACGACGTCAATCCCATATTCGCCAAAATCGTCGGCAGAACACCGGAGGAAATGGCGCACATCGACTGGATGAGCATCACCCACCCGGATGATATCCAAACAGATCTGTACAACATGGCACACCTGAATGCTGGTAAAATCAGCGGTTTTCAGACCGAGAAGCGTTATCTCCAGCGCGACGGCACAGCGGTGTGGATCAGCATGACGATTGCGCCGACGAGTGTCGAAGACAAGGCGCATCCGCGCCATCTCTGCATGATCGAGGACATCACCGAGCGCAAGCGGATGCAAGAGGCGCTGCACAAAGCCAACGATTTGCTCCGCTTGGCGGTGGTCGTGCGCGACGCTCACGATGCCGTCACCGTCCAGGATCTGGACGGCCGCATCATCGCGTGGAACCCGGGCGCGGTGCGCATGTATGGCTGGAGCGAGGCCGAGGCACTCCTGCTGCACGTGCGCGACCGGATCCCCCAGGACCTGCGCGAGGGGGCGCTGGACAAGCTCGCCCAGCTCAGCCGGGCCGAAATCCTGGAGCCGTATCGCACGCAGCGCCTAACCAAAGACGGCAGGGTCACAGAGGTTTCTATCATCTCCACCGCGCTGCTCGACGAGGCCGGAGCCATGTACGCGATAGCCACGACGGAGCGAATCATCGCCGGAGAGGCTCCATGAGTGGCCTGGCGGGGGGCACCTGAGATGTGTTGTAGCGGCGATCTGTGAGCGCCGATGTGCATGAGATAGCGCATCTCTAACGCAGCGGCGGTCATAGACGCGCCGCTACAAGGCTGGTTCATTGGCCGTTCAGCCATTGAGTTTGGCTAGAGCCTTGGGCAGGAACAGACCGTCCTTGCGGATGAGCTTGCCATCGAAGCGGATCTCGCCGCCGCCGTAGTCCTTGCGCTGGATATTGACGATGTCCCAATGGATTTGCGAGCGGTTGCCGTTGTCGGCGTCCTCGTACGCCTGGCCGGGGGTGAAGTGGAACGAGCCAGCGATTTTCTCGTCGAAGAGGATATCGCGCATCGGCTCGAGAATCAAGGGATGGAGGCCCAGGGCGAATTCGCCGATGTAGCGAGCGCCCTCATCGGTATCGAGGATCTTGTTGAGCGCTTTGGTTTTGGCCCCTGCCTCCGCCTTGACGATTTTGCCTTGGGAAAACTCGAAGCGGATGCTATCGAACCCGATGCCTTGATAGATCGTGGGCGCGTTGTAGCTGATATATCCTTCCACCGAATTGCGAACCGGCGAGGTGAATACTTCGCCATCGGGCACATTGTAGCAACCGGCGCTGATGAGGGCCGGGATACCTTTGATAGAAAAACGCAGGTCGGTACCAGGGCCGGTGATCTCCACGCGGTCGGTCTTATCCATGAGTTTTTTCAGCGCGTTCATGGCGGGGACCAGCGCCTTGTAATCGAGCAAGCAGACTTTGAAATAGAAATCCTCGAACGCCTCGGTGCTCATGCCCGCTTGCTGGGCCATCGACGGGTTCGGCCAGCGCAACACACTCCACTTGGTTTTTTTCACCCGGTATTCCAACACTGGCCGCAGATGCTTCATGGCCAGCTGCATGCGTTCAACGGGTATGTCCGAGGTTTCGGCGATGTTGCTACCGCCGCGGATGGCGATGTAGGCGTCCATCTCCTGCATTTCCGCCAACAGCTGCTTACTCATCAGCGAGTATTGGCCGTCCTGCGCGCCTTTGAGCAACTCGCGGGTCAGCCGCGCCTGATGAACCCGCACAAATGGCAGCGCCCCCTTGGCCCGTGCTTCACGGATGAGCGCCAGGCCGATGGCCTCGGGCACGTCAAACAAATCGATGAGGACTTTCTCGTCTTTTTTAAGCGAGGTGGAATAGCGGACCAATTGGCGGGCCAGCGCGTCGATGCGGGGGTCGTGCATGGGCCAAGCGTAGCGAGGTCCCCATCGGCTTCCAAGTGCGATTTTCACAAATTGCGCGGGCCACTGCAATCCGAAAGCCGCATCCTGGCAATGCTTGAGCTAAGATGAACCATGGATTAGACGGATTGAAGAGGATTACACGGATAAGAGGGTTTTGATCTATCAAATATCAGGCTCACCCAAATGGGCAACGCTACAAAATTTCTAACTCATTCATTATCCGTGCAATCTGTGGTTTCATTGCCACGATTTACCACAATTTTATGGAATCCAACGTGCTCGCCTCAAGCAAAAACGAGGCTGTTGGCTGAATTCTGGAATTGTGCGGGCGTGGTCAAAACGGCGTGTCGTCGCCCCATGGGTCCGGGCTGGCGACGTCCCATTCCTCGACCAACTCAGGTGGAAAGTCGTTGAGGAAGCGCGACGGGCGGCAGCTCACATCGCCGGTGTAGGACTTGGGATTGGTCTGTGGATAGGTGAGGTACAGGTGGTCCTTGGCGCGGGTGATGGCGACGTAAAACAGCCGTCGTTCCTCTTCCAACATGGGTTGGTCCTCGGTCTCGAGGATGCGGCCGTTAGGGAATTGGCCGTCCACCAGCCAAATCACAAACACCACCTGCCATTCCAAGCCCTTGGCCTGATGGATCGACGAGAGCGTCACCTTGTCCTCGTTGGCAGCAGCATCGGCGGCGCCCGGTTCGCCATCGACGGAGCCCATCAATGATAGTTGCGAGAGAAATTCGACGATATCCTCGAAGCCTTCGCCATAGCGCGAGAGCTGGTCCAAGTCACTGTGACGACTCTCAAAATTTTCAAAGCTGGCTTCCAGGTACTCGTTATAGACGCCCTCCAGCACGCTGTAGATCATGGCCGCGGGCTTGGCCGGGAACCCGTTAGGTGCGAGCTCGTCGAGGGTATAACACAATTGCTGCCACGCCTTGAGGGCTTTTTTGGGCACTTTTTTAAAGGCGAGCATGACCTCGGAAAATTTGACGGGCAGGTCGTCGCGGGCGGCCCAGCCGGTGTCGAGCCATTCGCGCCAGAGTTTGTCGGCGGCGACGGGTCCACAGCCTGGCAACATCATCACCAGGCGCAGGAAACTTTCCTCGTCGCGGCGGTTGACCACGAAGCGCAAAAATGCCGACACATCCTTGACGTGAGCTTGCTCGAAAAACCGCAAGCCACTGGTTAGGACGAAGGGGATTTTGCGCACCGTCAGTTCCATCTGCAGTTCCAGGCTATGGAAATGCGCGCGGTAGAGCACCGCCATCTCACTCAACGGGGTGCCCGCATCGTGCATCTCAAGCATCCGCTGCACCACAAACGCCGCCTGCATCCGCGGCTCCGCGAGCGCCACCAACGCGGGTCTAACGCCGGCCGCCGGCCGCGCCGCCCGCAGGTCCTTTTCAAAGCGGCCTTGGTTGGCGCGGATCGCCGCGTTTGATAGATCCAACAACTCCGGCGCGCTGCGGTAGTTGGTGTCGATCGTGAATACCTGCGCCCCGGCATAGCGCGTGGGAAAACCCAGAATGTGCGCCATGTCCGCGCCCCGCCATGAATAAATCGACTGGGCATCGTCGCCGACAGCCATAAGGCTGTTAGACTCTCCTGCCAGCATATCGATCATGCGGCCCTGCACCAGGTTGGTATCCTGATACTCATCGACGAGGATGTGGCGAAAGCGTTTTTGATAGATATCGAGCACCTCCGGCCGTTCCTCAAACAGGCGCACGGTGAGCACCAGCAGGTCATCGAAGTCCATGGCGTTGGAGGCGCGCTTTTTTTCGATGTAGCCAAGGCGGACTTGTTCGATCTGATCGAGCCAATCGTAAAACCGGTCATAGCTAGTGGCGATGATCTGTTCGAGGCTGGCACCGGAGTTTTCCATCAGACTGAAGATGGAGGCCAACACGTCGGCCTTGGGAAAGCGGCGTTCCTTGGTATTGATGTCACAGGCGGCGACCACCTTGGAGATCATCGACTTTTGATCGTCGCGATCGAGGATAGAAAATGCGCGGGTGTAGCCGAGGTCCTCGGCGTGGCGGCGCAGGATGCGGCTGCCGATCGAGTGAAAGGTGCCCGCCCACAAGTCCGAGGTGTCGCGGGCAATGAGGTCGCGCACCCGCCCGACCATCTCGCGTGCCGCCTTGTTGGTGAACGTGAGCAGCAGGACTTGCCGCGCCTCAACCCCCTGATCGAGCAACCAGGCCACCCGGTACGTCAGCGTGCGGGTCTTGCCAGAGCCGGCACCAGCAATGACCAAGGCCTTGCCCGGCGGCGAAGCCACCGCGGCGTATTGCTCGGCATTGAGCGCGGCAACGTAATCGATGCCGGAGGCAACAAGCGGGCGGTGAAGCGTGTAGGGGCGGGCCATGGCGGCGGAGAAGCGGGCGGCCCCACAACGACAGGAAGCGCAGCACAAGGCAATCGCAAAACTTGGAGTGCGGCAGCTTGCTGCCGCCAAGTCGAGCCAGCTTGCTGGCGAGTGGTGGCCTGCCAAAATGGAGGGCAAGATTGGCATCGGCCTGGACCATGGGGGCCAATGGCAAGCGCCATGTCATCACCCACTGGCTGCGCATCGGCATGCCGGCTCAAGCCGGCGCTCCGTGGAAGCGGCTCATGGCCGGCGGGCCGGAGTCGCCAATTTCACCCACCGGGGCACAATCGGATATTGCCAGATGGCGATGGAACGGCCTAGTGTCG
>WBXE01000177.1 GCA_008932955.1 Verrucomicrobiota bacterium | reverse complement strand
CTTGCCGTCTTGAGTCTTCTCCTCAGGTTTCTTTGCCACAATTCACCGAAACTCGGTGGTTTCTCGGCTCGATTCGCCTTAGCTTCACGGGCATGCCCTTGACGGCGGGTCGTGATCGTTCTGACGCTCTGGGCATGCACCCGCTTGACACCGGGGAGACCGCATTTCATCCTGTGCACTGTCTCCACAACCCCATGCCACGCGAATTATCCCGTCGGCATCCTTTTTCTAACAAGCCAACCACATGCAATCCGAGTCATCACCTTCGTGGCCGAAAGGCTTTTGGAACCTGATGTTCACGCAGTTTCAGGGGGCGTTTTCCGACAACGCGCTGCGTTGGCTGGTGATCTTTCCGGTGCTCGCATCACTCACCTTGAGCGATGCTGAGAAAAATGGCTTTGCGTCGCAGGCATCGTTGCTTTTCGCAGTGCCATTTTTGTTGTTTTCAACGCTAGGCGGCTGGCTGGCTGACCGCTTTAGCAAGCGCGCAGTGATGATCGGAGTGAAGTTCGGAGAGATCGCCATCATGGGAGTTGCGGCGCTGGCGCTGGCTTGGGAGCAGCCGCTGTGGCAACTGGCCGCCATCTGTCTGATGGGGGTTCACAGCACGTTTTTCGCCCCGGCGAAGTATGGCATCATGCCAGAGGTATTGCGTCCATCGCAACTCGCCGCCGGCAACGGCATCCTCGAGTTGCTCACCTTCATCGGCATCATTCTGGGCACCTTCGCCGGCGGTTGGCTCGCTGAATCCCTCGCCCATCGCCAGGTCTGGTCCGGCATTATTCTCGCCGCGCTGGCCAGCGTCGGCTGTCTGGTTAGCCTCGGTATTTTCAAGGTTCCGGCCGCCGATCCCACCCGCAAATTCAACCCTAACATACTCGGCGAGATCTGGAGCAACCTGCGAATTATGCAAACCGACCGCGACCTGTGGCGGGCCAATTGGGGCAACACCGCGTTTTTTTTCGTGGCCACGCTGGTGCAGATCAACCTCGCCCTCTACGCCCAAAAAGTCTTTCACCTCAAACCCACTGATCAGGCATGGCTGCAGGCCGCACTGAGCCTCGGCATCGGCGTTGGCAGCTTGCTGGCCGGCCGCCTCTCACGCGGCCGCATCGAGTATGGTCTCATTGCGCCGGGTGCCACACTCATGGCCTTGGCGGGCCTGTGGCTCGGTTGGCCCGGCCTTGGCAAGCCGGCATTCACGGCAGCGCTATCGTTGTTAGGTTTGGGCGGCGGTTTGTTTATCGTGCCGATCGTTTCGGTGCTGCAACACCGGCCCTCGGCGCAAACCAAGGGTGCCGTGCAAGGTGCCGCGAGTTGGCTGTCATGGGTTGGTATTGCCGCCGCCGCCATCACGCAGACGTTGCTATCTGGCCCAGCTCATCTCAGCTACAACCAAGTCTTCTGGGTTTGCGGCGCGGTGGCGGCGGTGGCTGGCGGCTTCGTCACTTGGTCGCGGCCGCGGGCGCTGCCGCTGATGCTCGCCAGCTGGCGCCAGCGCGGCGAAAGAGGTGGCCCCTAGAGAGCCGCCACATTCCTGTGTTGGTAGCGGAAGTGTGGTCCATGAGTGTGCCAAAAGTTCGGTTCATGGGCAGTTCTTCCACTCGCCGACATAAAGGTCGTCGCTCCTCACGCCAGCGAGGGCTCCGCCACGAGAAACCCGTCCTCATCGAACCAACAACCGTCGGGCAAGGCCAGTCCTTCAGCAGGCGCGGCCGGGCCATGAACTAACAGCTCGCCGGCGGCCGTGCGGGTCATAAACCAGCCCGGCAGCAAGCGGCCCCAGGTGCCCGGCTTGCGGCCGGCCTGTACGTCTTTGACGTCTGGGACCGGCGGCGGATCGGGCATCGACATGGCCACCACCACGCCGGCCACCGCCAGGCACGGGCAATGCAGCACGCCGGGCAGGTCTAACGGCATGGTGGCCTGCGTGCCGAAGTCGTAAAACACCAGCGGGTTGGCTGAGGCCGATGCGGATGTTAGGGCTGTGCGCAGCGTGTCGCCGCCGACCCACGGGCCGGCGGCATTCTGCGGCAAGGTGGGGTGCCACTGCGGAGGGGCCTGATAGAGTTCAGCAAAAGTCGAGAATAGTCCCGGCAGCGCATCGGCGGTCACGTCGCCAGCGAGCACACAAAACCGCGCGCGCCGCTGCAGCGCGGCGACCTGGCCGAGCTGATAGCCATTGATCCACATTCGCCGCCGCGCATCCCCATCCAGTAGTTGCGTTGCCCCGTCGCCACGCGGCACCCGCAGCCGCCAGCCAAGCGTGCTGAAGCGGGCGTCGATCGCCTCGGCGGACGCTTGCAGCAGGGCGTCGCGCAGGCCGTCGAGGTCGGCGGCGGCGGCCGCGATAGGTGTGCCGAATGCTACGCTTAGGCCATGCCGCAGCCCTTGATAGGGCCACTTGCGGAAAAACCGGCCGCGCTCAAACGAGAAGATCGAGCCCCACGAGCCGTCGCACCACAGCGGCAGCAAGGGATAGCCGGCTTTCCTGGCGATGAGTTCGAAGCCGCGCTGCAGTTTGCACAGCGTGCCGGTGCGCGTCAATTGGCCCTCGGGAAATAGGCACACCGCGTCGCCCTGCTGCAGCGCCGCAATGATGCTGCGGATCGCCTCGCGCGGTTGCTGCTGGCTGATGCTGAGCGTATCAAAAAGTCTGACAAACCGCCGCACCGCAGGTTGCTGCATATAGGTGTCTTCCATCACGAAGCGCACTGGCCGACCGCACGCAGCAGCAATGAAAAACGCGTCGGCATAGGTCACATGATTGGGCAATAACAGCACCCCGCCGTGGGGCGGTAGATTTTTGAATTGGATCGTGCGAACTTGATAGATAGAACGCACCAGGGTGGTGGCTAACAAGCGCAGGAAGTGTCCCGGCATCAGGCGGATGTTCACCAGGGTCATCAGCGCGCACAGCAAGCCGGCGACGGCGATTTGAATGCGCAGTCCAGCCAGCGCGTCGAGCCCGCAATGGTGGCTGATCCAGCCGAGCGCCTCGATAAGTCCGGCGGCGAGGATTCCTGCGAAACAATCCTGCAGATTCACTGCAGATTGTAATTCGCCACGCTTGCCTGCCGGATAGCGGTCTTGCACCCAGGCATTGAGCGGTGCCAAGTACACCGCCGCGCTCATGGCTAACAAAACCAGCAGTGCATAAAACCCGCCTCCCCCTACCGGCAGAGTGGCAATTAGCAAGGCCAGAATCGCCATGGCCACCCCGGCTACCGGCACCCAGCCCAGTTCGATGCGTCGCCGCAATAACACGGCAGCCAGGCCGAAGCCGGCGATCATACCTAATGAGGCTGCCGCCATGAACTCCGACGCCAAGGTGCCAAAGCCGCCGTGGCCGCCGGTCAGCGCTTTGGCCAGTTTCACCGACCACAGGTTGAGGAAAGTGACCAGACCCCAGAAAAACGCCATGCCTAACGAGGCGCGGCGCAGCGGCGCATCCCGCCACAAGTCCTTGAGATGGGCGAAATGCTGCAGCAACAGCGCTCGCTGCAGCGGCACCCCGCCATGCGGGGGCACCCGCGGCACGATCCACGCCATGGCCAAGGCCGGCAGCGAGCACAGCGTGAGGATGAGCAGCGGCAGCAGCGCCGCATCCCAGGCCACCGCCTCGTTGCCACCCATCGCCCGGTAACGGGTATCATAGATCCAGCCCGCCAGAATCTGCCCCGCCAACATTCCCAACATCGAAGTCATTTGTTGGATGCCGGAGGCGAAGCCGAGATGCCGCGATCCTAGCAATTCCTTGTTGCAGCCGATCTTCGCCGGGCTTAGAAACGCCGCCTGAGTAGCCAGGGAAAAAAAGCCGACCATGGCCACCGGCATGTTGTGCAAGCACACTGCAGCGCAGATCGCGGCGAGCACGAGCGCCTGGGCCAGGGCCGCACCTAACATTACATCGCGTTTTGCGTGGCGGTCGCTCATCCAACCGGCCAGCGGCGCGAACAAAACATAGGGCAAGGCGATTAAAATAGCGGCCCAGCTTTCCACTGCGACGCCGACCGCGCCGCCGAGGGACACCAACATGAATTGGGCGACCTTGTCATTGAAGGCGTTCTGCGCCTGTTGCACGATCATGCTCCAAAATCCCAGCCAATGACGGCGGGAGGGGGTATCAGTGCATGAATCGTCAGGCGTCATAAGGAGTCACCCCAATTCTGTTCAATTAAGAAATTCGAACCGCAGATGGACGCCGGTGGGCGCAGATTTAGGCAGATGGGAAGAGCCGATGAGATTGTTGGGTTGTTGGCAGGCAGCAAAAACTCAATTTCACCTCTTATCCCTTCTTTATCCGCGTCCATCGGCGTCAATCTGCGGTTTGATTGCTGAAATCTTCAGTGAATGATACCTGAGTAGTAACAAAATCTTTTCGCTTCATGCTTAATTGAACAGGATTGGGCATCCCGCGTCTCAGCGCACCCGTTCCAATAACCATGCCAGCAAGGTGGCCACGGGCAGGCGTTCCTGTTCCATGGAATCGCGGTGGCGGATGGTTACGGTGTCTTTCAGGGCGTCGCCATTTTCGCCGAGGGTGTCGAAATCCACGGTGATGCAGAACGGAGTGCCGATCTCGTCCTGGCGGCGGTAGCGCCGGCCGACCGCGCCGCCGTCGTCGTAGAACACGTTCATCCAGGGTTGGAGTTGCTTTTGGATAGAGCGCGCGATGCTTACCTGTTCCTCGTTTTTCTTGAGCAGCGGGAAGATGCCGACTTTGATGGGGGCCATGCGCGGGACGAAGCGCAACACGGTGCGGACGTCCTCCTTGCCCTTCTCGTCGGTTAGAATCTCCTCGTCGAAAGCCTCGCAGATGAGGGCGAGCACGGTGCGGTCGCAGCCGGCGGACGGTTCGACGACGTGGGGCAGGAAGCGTTCCTTGGTTTCCTCGTCGAAGTAGACCAAGGATTTGCCGGCGCCTTTTTCGTGCACCTTGAGGTCGTAATCGGTGCGATAGGCGACGCCTTCCAACTCTTGGATGCCGAAGGGAAACTCGTATTCGATGTCGTAGGTT
>WBXE01000176.1 GCA_008932955.1 Verrucomicrobiota bacterium | reverse complement strand
TTCATGGAGGATGGCGGCGACTTGTAGCAACAGTGCATCGTGGGGCGTGAGTTGGTGCAGGGCGATGAGTTCATCGAAGAAGCGGCGGCAGAGTTCGGCGACATGTTCGCCATGGCTGGGGTCTGATTGGTAGCGCTCGGCGAGGATGCGTGCGGAGCGGATGACTTCCTCGGCGAAGTTGCCAATGGAATCGCGGGACAACAGCAGATCGTGCAATAAGCCCTGCTCGTATTCCGTGGCGGGGATGTGGATGGCGCTGAGCTTGAGAGATTCGGCGATGGCCAGATTAATCTCCAACGCGGGGATGAGCGCCTCGGCCGTCTGGTAGTCGAGTTGGTAGCGTTTGACCAATTCCACGTCGCTGAGCACCGAGGTTTCGTTGGTGAATTGGCGCAGCACCTTGACCGGACAGATGGCTTGGTTTTGCAGCAAGTGGCTGGCGACGGATTGGATTTCCTCGCCAATGAGGATGAGGCCGTGGATCGACACGTCGGAAAAGTCGAAGCGGATCTGGGCGAGATTGCCCGACACGTGTTCGCGGATGACGCGCAGCATGGCCGAGCCTTCGGCATGAGACCCCTCGACGGCTTCACGGGTGCGGTGCGTGCCCATCCGATAGCTGGTGTAGCGGGTGATGAGCCCATTTTGGAACAACAGGGCGCGGGTGTTGCCCGGGCCGACGTGCACCACCAGGGTGGTGTTTTGGCGCAGCGCCGGCAGGTCGTTGAGCCGGCGCCGGGTTTTCAGATAGATCAGGCGCGTCATTTCGCCGTCGTCGATGATTGCCACGCGCAGGCCGCAGGCGACGCGGATGCGGTTCATGACGGTTTCGTGGTTGGAGGCCTCGCTGAGAATGTTGGTGGCGGCGGCGCGGGTAATGTTGTGCGGGTCGAGGCCGAGTTCGGCCAGCGATTTTTGATAACCCTTGATGATGGCCACCACCCGTTCGGTGGTGGCGGCGCTGACGCTGCCGAGGCGGAAGATATCGCGGGCGATCGGGGCGGGTTGTTCGAGGAAATCCAGCGGCACGAGTGAACCATCCGGGTTGCGCTCGGCGACCATCATCGATACCGAGCTGCCACCGATGTGGAGGGCGCTCAGCAGGGTGAGCGGAGCGCCGAGCGGCAGGCGCGATTTGCGGGAGCGGGGCATCGGGCCATGACAGCGTGGAATGAGCGCCGGGGCAATCGCCAATTTTAAGATTGTTCTCGCTGTCCCCTAATCCAATATTGGTTTTTGGTGTTGTCATCGCGCCCGAACGGTATTACCATGGCCGCATGAAAACTCTCACCGTGAAACTACCCGATCCACTGTTTGCCGAGATCTCGCGCATGGCGGAGCAGCGCAAGGTGCCCAAGTCGGAGATTGTGCGGGAACGCCTCGAGCAGGGAGCGAGCAACGCAAGCTCGCTGTGGCAACGGATGGAGGATCTCGTTGTCAGGGACGACGCGGCCCCGTGCGATCTCTCATCAAACAAGAATCATCTGGCTGGTTATGGGAAAAACCGTGATCGTCGATAGTGGCGTGATCGTGGCCGCCTTGCTTCAGCGCGACCTACACCACGCATGGGCCAAGGCCAACCTCGAACGCATGACCGGTGCCTGCCTAACCTGTGAGGCGGTATTGTCGGAATGCTTCTATCTGTTGGAGAAGGTGTTCGATGGCAGGGAGCGATTATCCGTGCTGCTGGAACGGGAAATCCTGCGGGTGGATTTCGCGTTGCCCGATCATCTCCCGCATGTTCTGCAACTCATTCACCGCTACCATGATACTCCCATGAGTCTGGCTGATGCCTGCCTGGTGCGAATGTCCGAACTGCACGGCGACGCCCTGGTTTGGACCACGGATCATGATTTCGAGGTGTACCGCCGCAATGGACGGCAAAAGATCCCGTTGCTCTCACCCTGGTGGTGACTCTCGAGGCAGAGCGCAATCCGCTTCGCAGGCTCAACAGGCTCGAAGCCCGTTGTGCAAGACAGGCTGGAAGCCTATCCTCCATCCCGTTCATGCAGCGCCGCTGGCCGTGAGTGCTGGCCGCGCCTCGCAGCGCGCCGGAACGCGACTGGTGGATGTGTACTACGACATCGGCGGCGGGGCGCAGCCTTACACGGTGACTTTGCAGGGCTCGCTGGACGGCGGTACGACGTGGACGCTGCCGGTGACTACGGTGAGTGGAAACGTGGGAGCAGGGATGACGGCTGGCACCAACCGGGTGATCACCTGGAACGCGGCAAGGGACTGGGCGGGGCAGCTTGCGGCCAACGCGAAGTTCCGAGTGACGGCGGGCGACACGCTGACAGTCAACGGGGCGAGGCGGCTCGGGCGACATCACCTATCTGACGCGGGTCGCGCCATTCAATGACTGGATCTTGGCCACCATTCCTGAACCCGGCACTGCCAGCCTGCTGCTAGTTGCGGCACTGCTCGGGTGGTGCAGGAGGCGGGAGTGAGGCGCATCACGCGGCACGGTGCCTGCATGCGGGGTGGGGTTCGATCAGGGAGCGCTGGCTTCAGCCGGCGTGGGGATGAGCGGCGCGGAAGAGGCCCTCGCCGGCTGAAGCCGGCGCTCCGCCAATGGGCTGAGTATTGGCCCTTTGGTCACATCAAAAATCCACAATCGTTCGACTGAGCTCAGTCGAACGATTACACGGAAAATAAGACCTCAATCTATCTACTCCTCAGATCCCCCTATAGGTGCCTGCCAAACAATTCATAACTCTTTCATTATCTGTGTAATCTGTGTAATCTGTGGTTCCTATTTTCCTTTCTAGGTTAAACCGCGTGGCGGTTCACCGTGCGAAAATCCGCCGTGTGCCGCGTGCTTCTGCCGCGTTCTCGGCTTGCCATGAGCTGGGTGGATGTGGATAACCCGTGCATGCCAGTCAAGGGAGCACGCGAACGCTATTTGGTGAGACACGGATCGAAGGTGGATCTGGAAAAGATCGATGCCCAGGAAAAGTCCCTGTTCGGCGATGCGGGTAAGGGCGAGCAGGAACCGCAGTTTGAGCGGCTGCGCGCGGAACTCCAGGAATTGCAAAAAGTCCTCTACGCCCAAAACCAACACCGTGTGCTGGTGGTGTTGCAGGCGATGGACACCGGCGGCAAGGACGGCTGCATCCGGAATGTGTTTTCGCGCATCGATCCGCAGGGAATCCACGTGTGTTCTTTCAAGAAACCCAGCGCGGAGGAATTGGCCCACGATTTTCTATGGCGAATCCACTCCAAGATCCCTGCCAACGGTCAGTTGGTGGTTTTTAATCGCAGTCATTACGAGGATATCATCGCGGTGCGGGTCAAACAGCTCGCTCCCGAGTCGGTTTGGCAACGCCGCTACCGTCATGTCAGCGAGTTCGAACGCATGCTCGCCGAGGAGGGAACCACCTTGGTCAAAATTTTCCTTCACATCTCCAAGGATGAGCAGAAACGCCGCTTGGAGGGCCGACTCGCCAACCCCGACAAGCATTGGAAGATCAATCCAGACGACCTCAAGGACCGGGTCTTGTGGGGCGAGTTCATGCGGGTGTACGAGGATGTGATTTCCCACACTTCCACCCCGCAGGCACCGTGGTATGTGGTGCCGGCCAATCGCAAGTGGTACCGCGACCTCTGCGTCGCCCGTATCCTCGTGGACACCCTCAAAAACCTCAATATGTCCTTCCCGCCCATCACCTGGGACCCGGGCACCATCCAAGTGGCGGACTGAGCCACGCTCTCTGAGCGGCGGCGCTCATTCCCTACAAATCCCCCCCCCTAGGCGAAAAGTCGTGACGGTGCGGAGCGTGACTGCGGCGGCGAGAGCAAATCCCCCTCACAGGGGGAAAATCGTCACACACCGCCGCTTGCGCGGCCATCACAATGACCGGCGCCCGGCCTTTGTCGGGCAGGGCGATTGGCTGAGCTGGCAATGCTTCGTCCAGCCGCTCCCATCGCCTTCGATTGACCTGTGCGGAGTGTTTATTGTTGAATTCCGATGGGATCGATGAACCGAGCAGGAGCTAACAACGGCGGCTGGCAGCGCCCATGCAAAGCCTGCCAAGGCACTTCGTCATTCAAAAATCAACAGTCGTCACTCGTCAATCAGAGAGCCCGCCTACCGGTCACGGCACGGGCAGGGAGGCCGCCGCAGGGTCATTTTCTATCTTTTTTCTTGCATCCCGCAGCCATGTCGGTATTTTCCCCTTTGGATGTGTTGTCTTGAACCAAATGGTCAACCTAGATGGATTGAAAACCGGCCATTTCACCCCAAGCCAACCCATTAATAACCTACAACTCGCCTGCATTACTATGAAAACCAAGATGAGTCATAATCCAAACCCGCCCGCCAGCGCCCCTCCGGGCCAATCCTCCAATCCATGGAACTCGCGCCCCGTGCGCAGGCTCTGCGGCTTGGCCATCGCCGCCATCGGCCTCAGCGCCTCGTTCACCTCGGCGTATGCTGACTATGTCGCCGCTACGGGCGGTACCGTCACCACCCACCGTGAGGCGGCAAACGTAGTGACCGTCCATACTTTTACCAGCGGCGGCACATTCACCGTGACGACTGGCGGCACAGTCAAATACTTGGTCGTTGGCGGCGGCGGCGGCGGCGGTGGCAGCACTGGCGGCGGCGGCGGCGCGGGCGGATTCCTGGCCGGCACGACCAGCGTTACTGGCACCGCTTATACGATTACCGTTGGTGCGGGCGGTGCGGGCGGCGCGGGCAACGGGAACCCTGGGGGCTTTGGCACCAACGGTGACAACTCGGTATTTGGGTCGTTTGCCACCGCCATCGGTGGCGGAGGCGGTGCGCCCAACGGTGATTCGGGGTCGGCAAATGGAAAGGCGGGCGGTTCCGGTGGGGGTGGCTCTTATGTCAACAGTCCCTCCGTTGGCGGTGCAGCCACGGCCGGACAGGGCAATGCTGGCGGGGCTTGCCTTGATTGGGGCGGCCCATACACGCCAGGCGGCGGCGGCGGTGCCGGGGCTGTCGGCACTGACGGGAATACGCAAGGCTCGGGTGCCGATGGTGGCGCCGGACTATCGAGCACCATCTCGGACG
>WBXE01000175.1 GCA_008932955.1 Verrucomicrobiota bacterium | reverse complement strand
GTGTCCGATCGGACAACAGGATGTCCTAACAGATTGGGGCCGGCGGCGGAGCTTCTGGAATCCTTAACAAGCCAGAGATGTTGTCGTTAGGTCAAATTTCTTATCTTGAGTCTTGAGTCTTGAAGTCTTGCGTCTGAGGCTTGAGGCTTGAGGCTTGAGGCGAATGCTTGCGAGGCACTTGTACTTGCTCGCCGCTTCGTCAAAAAAACGCGCTTGTTGAACCGGGTTGTGAAAGTTTTTCGAGAGGGGCGGGTGGGGAAAGGTTGACAGGTCGGCTCCCGCCACCCAGGTTTGCGGCCATGCGTATCACCCAAACCTTTCTACGCTCTGTGAGCCTGACTGGCCTAGCTTTGGCCATGACGCTCAGCTCCAACCTCAACGCCGAACCGACCATGCCCGAAACACCTGCTGATGTAGCCGCCGCCCCGGCCGATGCCGCCAAAACCGCCTCTGGCCTCGCCTCCAAAGTCCTCCACAAAGGCAGTGGCACCATGAAACCCACCGCCTCCGACACCGTCACCGTCCATTACTCGGGCTGGACCACCGATGGCAAACTTTTTGATAGCTCAGTCAAACGTGGGCAAGCCACGAGTTTTCCGCTCAACGGCGTGATCAAAGGATGGACCGAAGGGCTGCAGCTGATGGTGGAAGGCGAAAAACGCCGCTTCTGGATTCCGGCTGCCCTCGCTTACGGCGAAAATCCCGGTGGCGGCCGCCCCGGCGGACTGCTCGTGTTTGACGTCGAACTGCTAGGCATCAAGCAAGCGCCCAAGCCCCCGGAAGTGCCCGCCGATGTAGCCGCCGCGCCCAAGGATGCGGAAAAAACGGCGTCGGGTCTCGCCTGCAAAATTCTGACCAAGGGCAGTGGGGCCACTCACCCGAAAGCCACCGACCAAGTCCAAGTCCACTACTCGGGTTGGACCACCGACGGCAAACTCTTCGATAGCTCCGTCACCCGCGGCCAGCCTATCACCTTCGGCCTCAACCAAGTCATTCCCGGCTGGACTGAAGGCGTCCAACTCATGGTCGAAGGCGAAAAACGCCGCCTCTGGATCCCCGCCGCCCTCGGCTACGGCGAAAATCCCGGCGGGGGCCGCCCCGGCGGCCTGCTCGTGTTTGACGTCGAACTGATCAAAATCGTCAAATGAATCACTTCATCCCCATGCCAAACTTCCCCAACGTCACCGTTGATGCCAAGGCCAACATTTATTTTGATGGCCGCGTCGTTTCCCACACCATTCATCTCGCCGATGCCAGCAAGAAAACCCTGGGTCTCATCTATCCGGGCGAATACCATTTCGGCACCGCTGCCGCCGAACGCATGGAAATCATCGATGGAACCTGCAAGGTCGTGCTCGACGGCAGCACCGAATTTCTAACATTCGCCGCCGACCAGGCTTTCGAAGTGGACGCGAACAGCGGCTTCACCATCACTGTGGCCGAGGGGATCTGCCAATATATCTGCTCGTTCCTGCCTGCCTGAACCTGTGCTTTTTAGCAGCAGAATGATGGGGGCGGGGGCTTTCGCAGTGCGGCTAGTCGGTATGTTAGCGTGGGTCTTGCTCGCGGCCTCGTGCATACGCATCCCGCCGCCGCCTGCACTTGCCATCCGCCAAGTGCCGGTGGCAACCACCCCTGGGGTGAGGGATAAGCTATACCCGGCCCGCGAGCCCGAGGTGATGGTCTGGCTGATTGCAGACCCGCTCCACACCGGCATGGTGTTTCCGTACGCATGGTTGCTAGAGTCTGGGTTTGTGCCGCCATTGGGATTCGGCCATCCGACTTATGTCACCCTCAGTTGGGGCGAGCGCACTGCCTACGTCCAGAAATCCCCGCTCAACCCATGGCAGATATTCCGCGCCTTTTTCACGCCTTCGCCATCGGTCATGGAAATGATTCCGTTCGACGGCTACGTCGTCAACGTTTGCCAACAACAACGCATCTGGCGCAATCTCGTCCCCCGCGGGCGCGGCCCCCAACTCGCCGCCTTTCTCAACCACGTCAGTCGCCACAGCCCCGATGGCCGACCGCGGGTCATCGGCCCGTCGAGTTGGGGTGGGGGAGTGCTCATGGAGGGCAACTTTACCTATCATCTGCCGCGTATCTGCAATGTGTGGACCGCCCAAACGATTGAAGCCTGCGGTGGGGAGATGCACCCCTGGTTCGCACTAACAGCCGATGGGCTCATCCGCCAGGCCCAGCGCCCGCGCAACGGCTTCGAAAACGTCTGGCTCGGCACGCCCAAGGCGCAACCGCACTAGAGCGTGCGCGTAAGGAGCGACGACATTGCTGTCGTTGTGTGGAGTGGCGACATTCCTGTCGTCATGTGGAAGAATCGCCCATAAACAGAGCCTTCGGCACGCACTCATGGGCCGACCTTCCGCCACCACCACAGGAATGTGGTGGCTCCCTACCGCTGTGTCCCAATTGGCCCACAATGCGCTTGCCCGGCGTGAGGCGAGACGTCATGCTTAGCCATGTGTTGCCGGGGGCGAAATCTAACATGTCTGGCGTGGATCCTGCGGATCGGCCTGGGGCTGTGGTTTGT
Source organism: Verrucomicrobiota bacterium (assembly GCA_008932955.1). GTDB lineage: Bacteria > Verrucomicrobiota > Verrucomicrobiia > Verrucomicrobiales > Akkermansiaceae > Luteolibacter. Next base: position 2,517 of record WBXE01000175.1, on the reverse strand, counting down.
CTGGAGCGGAGGTCAGAAGGTTTTTGGAAGCGGCTTGGACCGCTTCACCCAGGATGTCGCCAATTACCAAATGGTTGGGCCACCGCTGGATGCGCTGGCAGCCTACACGCTGCCTTGGGTGGAAATCGTGACTGGACTCGGGCTTTTGTTAGGACTATTGCGGCGGGGCACGCTGCTGGCGTTATGCGGCTTGGTGACGGTCTTTGCGGTGGCCATCGGCTGGGCTTGGGTACATCAACTCAACATTGCCTGCGGTTGCCACGGCAGCGATTCGCCCATCCAGTATTGGCTGAAGCTGCTTGAATTCGCCGCTTACTACGCGGCATTTGGGTTTCTGTGGTGGATGGAGATGCGGCGTGACGCAGCGCCGGATTAAGATGTATGTGGCACGCCGCCACGCGCCAACAAGCGGCACGGAGTGCGGGGGCTTGCCCCCGCCTGGGAGGGGGCGGACTTGCCCGCTGCGGAAGCGGAGCTGGCGCACTTCGCGGTGCTGCGATGCATACGCGCCAGCAAGCTGGCTTCGTTAGGCGGCAGCAAGCTGCCGCACTCCATGAGCACCTCACAGCCGCGCGAGGATCGCCGCGCCCATCGCGGCGGTGCCGATGCGCGTTTCGCCGTCGCGGCCGGTGGCGATATCGCCGGTGCGCAGGCCATCGGCGATGGCTTGGGCGACGGCGGCTTCGATAGCGTCGGCGGCTTCGAGTTCACCTAACGAAAACCGCAGAAGCATGGCGAGGGAGAGGATTTGGGCGATCGGGTTGGCGATGCCCTGGCCGGCGATGTCGGGAGCGGAGCCGCCTGACGGCTCGTACATGCCGAAGTAGAGGCCGTTGTCCTTGCGTGCGCCGAGCGAGGCGGACGGGAGCATGCCGAGCGAGCCGGAGATCATGGCCATTTCGTCGGAGAGGATATCGCCGAAGAGGTTTTCGGTAACTAACACATCGAACGAGCCGGGTCGGCGGATGAGTTGCATGGCCGCGTTATCGACGTACATGTGGGACAGTTCCACTTGCGGAAACTCCCTAGCGATTTCGATGACCGTCTCGCGCCACAACACCGAGGTGGCAAGCACGTTGGCTTTGTCCACCGAGAGCAGGCGTTTCTTGCGGCCCATCGCGGCGGTGAAGGCGACGCGGGCGATGCGTTGGATCTCGCTCTTATGGTAGATCATCGTATCGAGCGCCACCGGCTCGCCATCTTCCTCGTGGCGGCCCTTGGGTTTGCCGAAGTACACACCACCGGTTAGTTCCCGCACGCACAGCACGTTGAAGCCATCGGCGATGAGTTCTTGTTTGACTGGCGAGGCGTGGGTGAGTGCGGGCAGACACACGCCGGGCCGCAGGTTGGCGAAGAGGCCGAAGTGCTTGCGCAAGGGCAGCAAGGCACCGCGTTCTGGCTGAATGTCCGGCGGCAGACATTCCCATTTCGGACCACCCACCGAGCCGAATAAAATCGCGTCAGCAGCCTCGCAGGCGGCCACAGTGGCCGGTGGCAGCGGGTGGCCGGTGGCGTCGATGGCGGCGCCTCCCACCAGGTGTTCGCTACGGGAAACGCGAAATTCGAAGCGGGCTTCGGCGGCAGAGAGGATTCCTAGGGCCTCGGTCATGACTTCCGGGCCAATACCGTCTCCGGCCAATATCGTGATGCGGTGCGTGCGTGACATACGCGCGACCTTGGCGGCTGACTTCGGCTCTGGCAAGCCGGGAATTGTGGGGAACTGAGCGCAGGCACGATGCCCGCGCCACAGGTGGGCCGGGCATCCAGCCCGGAGCCTCTGTTCAAATAACCAAGAGTGCAAGGTCAACAGCATTAGGTATATTGCCCGCATCGTCGAAGTGGAAATCCAAGCTAAGCCTTGCACTGCGGGCCATCGCCGTGCACCCTTTGTGCGGCATGCAGATAGTCACCGATAAATTGAAGAACTTTCTCCAGTATGTGGCCGTCAAATTGATTGACGAGCCCGCTCAGGCACAGTTGAAGGTGGCGGAGGTCGGCCCTAAGCGCCTGCGTTTCAAACTGGTGCTGGCGCAGGCTGATGTGGCGATGTTGATCGGACGCAACGGGTTCACCGCCTCGGCCATCCGCAGTGTACTCAAAGCTGCCGCCGAGCGTGAGGGGGTGCAAGTGTCGCTACAGATTCATTCGCATGAGGAAGAAGCCGAGATATTGGCCAGAGAGAGCGCAGCAGGGAACTAGCGCTTAGCTAGCTGGGAAGATGCCTGCGGGCGCGAATCCATGGGCCCCTAGCGGGAATCATCGGCATGGCTAGATGCGCGCTGCGCTGCGAATGCGTGGCAGCGGAGTGGTGCAGTGCGAATATACTAAGGTATAGCTTACAAACCACCGGGATTTTTGTAGGGTGCAGCCGTTCGCCCGCTATGCAGTCATACCCAACCATTCCAACGATCTACCCCACCGTTCCATATTCGGTGCTGGCATGCTGGAACCAGCGGATGAGCTGCCACAGCCACTACCTCGGCAGCGGGCGTGAAGATTTCCGGAGTTAATGGGTTT
>WBXE01000174.1 GCA_008932955.1 Verrucomicrobiota bacterium | reverse complement strand
GGCGGGCAAGCCCGCCCCGACCCGGCGGGGGCAAGCCCCCGCACTCCGCGCGGCAGCTTGCTGGCGAGTGTCTGCTCAGGAGTGCGGTGGCTTGCCACCGCCTAACCAAGCCAGCTTGCTGGCGCGTGTCGGCCATCGCCCATGCTGCTGTGACATCGGCAGCTCTTGCACGGCTCCGCTCCACGGCGGGCAAGCCCGCCCCGACCCGGCGGGGGCAAGCCCCCGCACTCCTGGCACGCCTCGGGAAAAACAGCATGGGCGCCGATGGTGGGGCTGGCACCTCTCCTTGAGGCTACGGGTCGAGCAAGGCCCGCACGGTGGCGGGGTCGAGGGTGGCGGCCAGCTCGGTGCCGGCGAGGATGCCGGCGGCGAGTTTGCCCTTTTCCTGTTGGAGTTTATGGATGCGCTCCTCGACGGTGTCCTGGCATAATAGCTTGTGGACAAACACCGGCTTGTCCTGGCCGATCCGATAGGCGCGGTCGGTCGCTTGCGCCTCGGCGGCCGGGTTCCACCACGGGTCGTAGTGGATGACGGTGTCAGCAGCGGTTAGATTGAGGCCGGTACCGCCGGCCTTCAGGGAAATGAGAAACAGCGGGATGCGACCGGTCTGGAAATCCTCGACCAATTTGCCGCGGTCCTTGGACGAGCCGGTGAGTTTTAGATAGGGGATGCGGGCGGCGATGAGATGCTCCTCGATGAGTGTGAGCATGCTGGTGAATTGCGAGAACAGCAGGACGCGGCGGCCTTCCTCAATGAGCAGCTCCAGCAGATCAGTTAGGAAATCCAGTTTGGCGGACTCGCGAACATGGTTAGAGAAATCGTTGGGCAGCAGGCGCGGGTCGCAGCAAATCTGGCGGAGTTTGAGCAAGGCATCGAGGAAAACGATCTGTGATTGGCCCAGGCCGCGGGCTTCGATCGCCTGGCGCACGCGCTTATCCATGGTGGCGCGCACGGTTTCGTAGAGGTCTTTTTGCGCGGTGTGCAATTCGATGAGGTGGACCAACTCGGTTTTCGGCGGCAATTCCTTAGCTACCTGGTCCTTGGTCCGGCGCAGAATCAACGGTGCCACCCGGCGCTTGAGCACTTCGTTGCGCTCGACGTCGCCGTCTTTTTCGATCGGTTTGCGGAAGCGCGTATTAAATGCCTCCTCGCTGCCGAGAAACCCCGGAATCAAAAACCGCAGCAAGCTCCACAACTCGCCGAGGTGGTTCTCGATCGGCGTGCCCGATAGACAGAGGCGGTGGCGGGCATCGAGTTGGCAGGCGGCTTGTGCGACTTTGGCGCGCGGGTTCTTGATATTTTGCGCCTCGTCGAGCACCACCAAGTGGAACGGCACGCCGCGGAGTTTGTCGATATCGCGCTGCAGCAACGCGAAGGATGTTAGAACCAAATCTGCGTGCGGGATCGAGCGGAAGTATTTTTTGCGATCCGCGCCATTGAGGACCAGCACGCGCAGGCTGGGCGTGAACTTAATCGCCTCAGCGCGCCAGTTAGGCACCACCGAGGTGGGAGCGACCACCAGCACGGGTTTGCCGGCCGAGTGACCCGCGGCCTTTTCCGCTAGGATATGGGCGAGGGTTTGCAAGGTTTTGCCGAGGCCCATATCGTCGGCTAGAATTCCGTGAAGCCCGTGGCGGGCGAGGAATTGCATCCAGTGAAAACCGCTGAGTTGATAGTCGCGCAACGTCGCGTGAACTCCGGCCGGCAGCGGCAGCGGATCGATCCCGGAGAAGTCCCGCAACTTTGCTGCTAGCTCGGTCAAGTCCGGCGGCGGAGTGAGTCCCAAGCCGTCCAATCCGGCGAGCGAGGCGGCGTCCAGTGCGTGGAGGCGGGCGCGCTCGGGAAACTTCGGATCGAGCAAGGCGGCGAGGTGTTGGAGGATGATGCGCACCCGGCCCACCGGCAGGCGCAGCGCGTCGCCGTTGGGCAACGGGGCATACACGTGGCCGTTGTTAGGACGGTCCAGCGTCTCCTCGAGGAAATCACTTTCCAACAAACCTGCCAAGATGGGTAATAGGTCATGGCGCTCGCCCGCCACCTCGAAGCCCACCGACAGGCTGAACCAGCCACCCTGGGCGGGTTCGAGCGCGCTGTCCCACTTTGATGGATCGGCATCGATGACGCAGTGGCCGACGTTATCAGCGATAGTCACAGACCAGCCGAGGGCTTCCAGCCGTGCGACCATTTCCCCGCGGAATTGGAACCAGAACTCGTCGATAGGCACGCGGCCGGGATCGGGAAACCAGCGGTCAGGGCCGGTGTTAGACGTGGTTTCCCGCGACTTGAGATTGAGCAGGAAGCGCCAGGCGGAATTGGCTTGCAGGGATGACAGGCCGGTATCGCGGAGTTGTTGGGCGGCGGCGTTTTCCGCGCCCGCAGCGTGTTTGAGGATCGCCGTCTGGCCGTCAGGTTGCACCACCGTGCTCTGCCACTCGGGCGCGGCGCCACGCAACGGGCTACGATGGCCGTCGTAGTTGACCACTGCCGCCGCGAAAATCCATTGGTCGGGTGCTGGCAGGCCCAGGGATTGCATCAACAAGCGCGTCGTGCGGTCGGTCGGCTCGCGGGTGACGTGCAACTCGAAGCGCGGCTCGGGCGCGAGCCATGGCCGGTCGGGCGACGGGTCCACGAATGCCTCGCGAGCGGCCGGCAAAGCCGCAGCCACTGCCGCAGCCACACTGTGGCCAAGCAGACGCTGCGGGTCGCGTTGTTTTTCCGTTTTCAGAAGCAAAGCTGCGGCATGCGGGCAATAGCCGCCGATCTCGCAGGCACAGGTTGTTTCAAAATCCCAGGTGCCACCGCTTTGCCAGATGCTGACCTCGGTATCGAAAGCCGCCACCGATCCTAACAAGGAGAACGTGCCCTCACCGAGCGTTTCGAGGCGCAAGTCCCGGACCTTGGACAGCAGCGGTGTTGCGGCGGCGAGAATGTCGTCGTCGAAGCGCTGCTGCCAGCGGCAGCCGCCGAGAAAGGTCTGAATGTCGATGGCGTCGGGCAAGGTGGTGGCATTGTTCTAGCATGCTTTGCCAATCCTCCAATCCCGAAAGTGCGCGAGTGTGGCACCTGGAGTAACTCGGACTAAGGAGCCACCACATTCTTGTGGTGGTAGCGGAAGGGCGGCCCATGGGTACGTGCGGAAGGCTCTGTTTGATGGCCAGTCTTTCCGCACGACGACAATAAAGTCGTCGCTCCATAACGCTCCGTAACGGGCCAAATTATCCGAACTGGAATTGCCGTCACTTCAAAAATCAAAAATCAACAATCGGCAATCATCAATCGAATGGGCATCCGAATAGTGTGCAATCTGCTTGGCGGGCTACACCAGTGCCTGGCTGCAGAGGGGCTGGGGCCGGGCACTTGGAGGCCGCGGTGAAGCCCTGGCTGCCAAGCACGGGTCACTGCGGCGCGAGGGTGACAACGCGCTTTTCGAGGCGGGCTTGCTCGGCGGCGAAGACGATGCGGTGGCTCTCGAGGGTGGCGTCGGGGCCGGACCACAGGCCCGAGGAATCGCCGGTGGCCACGGCATTTACAAACGCCTGCATGAGGAAATAATCGCCGCCGCCGTGGCCGGCAGCGGCGGTGGCGGCATCGGCACCGCTGCGGGTGTCGTGGAGGGTTTCCTTTTCCGTTAGGAAATCAAAGACTTTGATCGTGACAAAATCCGTGTCGATGTAGCCGCGGGTGCCGAAGATGCGAGTGCAACGGCTGAGCGAGGGCGTGAAGGCGGTCATGGTGAAGGTGACGGTCACCGGTCCATCAAATTCCAGCATCACGGTTTGGTGATCGACCACGTCATTATCGCAGGCATAGACACAGCGGCCGTAGGGGCCGTGGCGCAGGGCGTCTTCCACGGCGGCGAGCGTGTTGACGCCGCCGGTGATCACGTCGTTGAGGTAATTGGCGACGCGGTCGCGCTCGAAATAACTATGATAGATGCGCTTGGCGGAGTACGGACAGTCCGCCTCCACCTGGCAATCCCAGCAACGTTCGGCAGCCCCGGCGGGTTTTTCAGAGGCCTTGAAATGGCGCAGTGAGCCGAAACTCGCCACGCTCGTGCAATGCGCGTTGACGATGTGGCGCAGCCAGTCGATGTCGTGGCAGGATTTGGCCAGCAACATGCTGGAGGCACGCTCCTGATTGCTCCAATTGCCGCGCACGTAGGAATGGGCTTGGTGCCACCAGCCGACCGGCTCGAGATGCTGGATACTCACGATCTCACCGATGGCCCCGGAGCGGAGGATGGCGCGCAGCTTAGCTGTCAGTTCGGTGTAGAGGAGCACATGGCACACGGCGAACAAATTGCCGTGGCGGCGGATGCAGGCGATGATTTGCTCGCACTCGGCGGGCAGCGGCGACATCGGTTTTTCCAGCAAGATGGCATAGCCCAGCGGTGCCAGCAACTCGACGGGTGCCAGATGCAGCCGGTCTTGCGTGCAAATGGCCACCGCATCAGCCAGTTTGCCGGCGGCGGCGAGCGTCTCGCAATCCTGAAAGCAGGCGTCGGGGGCGAGGCCGTGGGCGGCGGCCAAGCGCTCGCGCAACAAGCTGCGGGGTTCGGCAACGGCGACGACTTTGAGTTGTTCGGGGTGGGCGGTGGCGTAGGCGGCATAGGCCTGGCCGCGTTTGCCGGCGCCGACGATGGCGATAGTGACAGGTGGGTTCATGGACTGACAAGCAGGGTGCAAGGGGAGCGTAGGCCGACTCTTGAACAGGCCGCCAGGGCTGTCACCTGTTTTTGTGCCTCGGGGTCGCTACTTCTGACCATCTTGGCTCAGATGCGGCGCGTTAGGGAGCGACGACCTTACTGTCGTCGTGCGGAAGGATAGACCATTAACCGAGCCTTCGGCGCGTACCCATGGGCCACCCCTTCCGCAACCACCACAAAAATGTGGTGGCTCCTTAAATAATGTGGTGGCTCCTTAAAAAATGTGGCGGCTCCTTAAAAAATGCGGTGGCTCCTTAAAACTAGAGGGGTCTCCTGGCATCGAGAAATTTGTTGGCCTCGAATTGGCCCAGCCGGCCGAAATGGTGGCAGGATTATTCAAAAAAACTGGGCTTGTCCGGATGGGGGTG
>WBXE01000173.1 GCA_008932955.1 Verrucomicrobiota bacterium | reverse complement strand
TTTCAGTGGTTTCAGTGGTTTCAGTGGTTTCAGTGGTTCTCAGTGCAATCAGTGGTTTCTTTTGTCTGTCCCTCTGATCTTCTCCTCTTCGTTTAGGATTTAATGCTTAGAATTTCGTGCTTCAAATTTAGTGCTTCAACCGTGCTTCCAGCAGGTGATCCACGTGCTTGGCGAGCATGTCAGCTTCCAAATTGACCGGCTGGCCGACCCGCGCGGCATGCAGGTGGGTTTGCAGCCAGGTGTGCGGGGTGATCCAGAAAATGGCCGACGCCGCTGCCAGTTCCGCGATGGTGAGGGAGATGCCGTCCACCGCGAGCGAGCCCTTGGCGATGCACAGGCGGTGGATCGCCGGCGGCAACGACACCTCGAACACGTGGTCTTGGCCCTGTGCCGCGAGTCGGGTGATGCTGCCGGTGGCATCCACGTGGCCCTGCACAAAATGTCCGCCGAAGCGGTCGCCCACTTGCAAGGCGCGCTCGAGGTTGACCTGCGACCCTTGGCTCAGGGCGCCGAGGGACGTGACGCGCAACGTTTGTGCCAGTAGGTCGAAGGCGATCCCCTGCGGCGATAGCTCGGCCACCGTCAGGCAGCAGCCATTGATCGCCACCGAATCGCCCAGCGCTAACTCCGCGGCAAACGGAATGGCCAAAGTAAGCCGGGCCTGCTCGCCGCGCGATTCGAGGCCGATAACGCTGCCGGTGGATTCTACAAGACCAGTGAACATGAGTAAGAAAATGAGGGCTAGAGGCGTGCCGGGTGGGCGCTTGCGGAAAATGCCAGTGTGCTTTGCCAAAACGCCCGCGGCAAGCCTTGGTTTGACCCTGGCGCATCGGGCCGCTTGCCCGCTGCCGGCATTTGCGGGATTGCCAAGTGCCCGTGTCCCCGCTTGCATTCGGTTTGCCGATGGCCAACGCATTCTCATTCGATTCCCTCAACCAAGCCCAGCGCGAAGCCGTCGGTGCCCTCGATGGCCCCGTCATGATCCTGGCCGGTGCCGGCACCGGCAAAACCCGCACCGTCACCTGCCGCATCGCGCACATGCTCGAAAAGCGCATCCCGCCCGCCGACATTCTCGCCGTTACCTTCACCAACAAGTCGGCCAGCGAAATGCGCGAACGCATCGGCGGCATGGTCTCGAAAAAAGCCGCCGCCGACATGACCGTGTGCACGTTTCACTCGCTGTGCGTGCGCGTCCTGCGCGGCGGCATCGATAAGCTCGGCTACAAACGCAATTTCTCCATTTGCTCCCACTCCGATCAGGTCGGCCTGATGAAACAACTCCTCGTGCGCAAGGGCGGCAGCGATGAGAAAGTCAAACCCGACGCCGTGCTGGCCGCTATTTCCAAGGCCAAAAACCAAGGCGACGACCCCTCAGAAATTGAGGACGACTATTTCGCCACCCTCGCCGTTGCCTATCAAAACGAACTGCGCGCCCAGAACGCCGTGGATTTCGACGACCTGCTGTTGCTCGCCGAACAAGTCCTGCGCGAGCACGCCGACGTCCGCACGCATTTCCAACAACGCTACCGCCGCGTCACCGTCGATGAGTTCCAAGATACTAACGCACTGCAAATGCGCTTGCTCCAACAACTCGTCACCGCCCCATATCACGTCTGCGTGGTCGGCGATGATGACCAGTCGATCTACGGCTGGCGCGGCGCGGAAGTCGCCAATATCCTGCAGTTTGAAAAATTCTTCCCGGACCCGAAGATTATCCGCTTAGAGGAGAATTACCGTTCGACCCACGCCGTGCTGCACACGGCTAACAGCCTGATCAAGCACAACCGCGGCCGCCGCGAGAAAATCTTGCGCTCCACCCGCGCGGGCGGCGATCCGGTGCGCATCGTGGCGATGCCCGGTGACGACGAGGAGGCGGAATTCATCGCCGAGGAGATCATTGCCGGCAAAAGTGCGGTGGGCCGTGAGTGGGAGGATTTCGCGGTGTTGTTCCGCACCAATGGCCAAAGCCGCAAACTCGAACTCGCCTTCCGCGAACGCAAAATCCCCTATCGGATGGTCGGCGCACAGAGTTTCTACGACCGCCGCGAAGTGCGCGACGTGCTCGCCTATGCCCAACTCCTCGTCGCCCCCGATACCGACGTGCCCTTGCTGCGCATCCTCAATGCCCCTAACCGCGGCATCGGCCAGGCCACCGCCGTGCTCGCCACCGAGTGGAGCCGCGAACACCACGAAAGCGTCTGGCAGGCGCTCTGCGACCCGGATTTCACCTACCAACTCGGCGGCAAGACCCGCCACTGTATCGAGGCCTTCGTCGCCCTCATCGCCGGCGCCAAAAACCGTATCGATATCAACCGCGACAACCCCGCCGATGCCCTCAATGGCCTCATCAAGGAAATGGAGTACCTGCCGTGGATCGAGCGCTCGTGCAAAACCGATAGCGAACGCCAACAACGCGGCGAAGGCATCCAAAGCGTCATCGAAAGCCTCCGCAGCCACAGCGCCAAAGGCAAAACCCTCCAGGCCTTCCTCGATCACAGCGCGCTGGCCTCCGACCGCGACGACGAGGACCTCGAAAAAAAGCAGGGAGCCACCCTTATCACCCTGCATGCGTCAAAGGGCCTGGAGTTTCCTATCGTCTATCTGGTCGGCCTCGAGGAAGGGTTTCTGCCGCACACTCGTTCCATCGCCGAGGGCACCAAGGACGAGGAGCGCCGCTTGCTCTACGTCGGCATCACCCGCGCCAAAGACCTCCTTACGATGACCTATTGCTCCACCCGCATCAAATGGGGCCAGCAAACCGGTTGCCAACCCAGCTCCTTCATTTGTGAGCTCGACGACACGCACCTCACCCACACCACCTACAACGACATCCTCGGCGCCGAACCCAGCACCGATGAACTCGACGATTTCTTCGGCAGCCTCAAGGGGTTGTTGGACGGAATCTGAGGCTGCGCAGCGCTGCCGTGGCTGCGGCACCGTGGCTGCGGCGTCCTCGTCGCAGCCAGTGCATGCCGCGTCTCGCGGCACAAACCGTTGGTCGCGGCGCCATGGCTGTGCCTTCCTCGCCACAATATCCCCCCCCCGCGATCATACCCGAGCTACGAATCATGCCAAGCATTCGCGTCGAGTTAAGCGGCAGCATCTGCAGATTCGTTAGGACATTCTGATGTCCGATCGGACATCAGAATGTCCTAACGAAGAATTCGGTTTGTTACCCAGGTCGTAGGTGCTGCCCATCGAAACTTATTTGGATCGAGTTGGTGGCATAGAAATTCCAGGTAGATCAACCATTTTAGCATCTTACTTGGGTCTGAGGCTGCGCCTCGAGAGGGCGCACATTCATGACCTCTGAGACGCCGGCTGAAGCCGGCGCTCCGTTAGTGCTCCGTTAGAAAGACGCTGCGCTATGCTAGTTTTTGGCGGAGGCCTCGAGTTGCAGATAGGTATCTAGCAAGTCCTGATAAGTCTGGTGGGTGGCGGGGTCCGGGGTGAGCGTGGCGGTGGCGGGAGTCAATGCCTGAGTGAGGGACGCGTAGCTGTGGTGGCCGACGACGTGGGCGGCGAGCATGGCGGCGCCGAGGGCGGCGGAGTCCTGAACGGCGATCGTTTCGACGGTGGCCTGGAAAACGTTGGCGAGGGTCTGGAGCAAGCCGGTGCAACGCGAGGCGCCGCCGGTGACCCGGATTGTCTCGAAATTGCCGATCCATTGCGAGTGGGTCCGGATGGATAGCACCTGAGCCTCGATGATAGCGCGGATCCGGGTGGCGGCCGCGGCGTTGGCGAAATCAAAGTTGGCGCGCAGCCCGGAGGTGAGCACAGGCGGGGTGATTTCCGCCTCGAACCACGGCAAGGCGAGTTGGCCGAAGTTGCCAGGCTGGGTTTGCTCAAAAGCCGTCACGCCGAAAAACGTCCAATCCACCCCGGCTTCTTCGCAGATGCGCTCGCGGGCCAGCGAGCCGTTCTTGAAGCAGGTGAGACACATGAAGCCGCCGGTGGGATTGCCAAATACATGGCCATAACCTTCCGGATCGGTCCGGTAGGGCTCCAGCACGGCGAAAAACGTGTCGCTGGTGCCAAGGCTAACCACTGCCAAACCGGGCCGCGTGGCCCCGGTGCCCACCAAGCTCGCCGGGTTATCGCCGGTCCATGCGGAGAGGGTCACGTTGCTGGCAAAGCCGAATTTGGCGAAGTAGGGCGAGAGTTGGCCAATGACCGTGTGGGTGGGGACGGCAGGCGGCAGTTTTTCTAACAAGCAAGGCGCAGTTGCCTCGCAAATGGCTGAATCCCAGGTGAGGGTCCTGAGGTTGAGCAGGTTCATGCCGGCGCCGTCGCCGTAGTCAATGGGAGCATGCGTGCCGCAGAGCAGCGAGGCCATGAAGGACGATACCAGATGAATGGTGGCGGTGGCGGCGTAAGCGGCCGGCTCATGTTGATAGAACTTGCGAATCTGCGCGCCGGTGAAGCGCTCGATGGCGGGCGAACCGGTGTCGGTCTGCAGCCGGGTGCCGATGGCGGCGGTCATTTCGGCGCACTGGGCGCTGGTGGACGAGTCCATCCAAATCGGCGAGGTCGGCCGCGACAAGGCCGGGGCGAGTTGATCTACCAAACTTTTCGCGGGGTCGAGGCCGGCGAGAATGCTCGACGCCTGGGCATTGAGATAGACCGAGCCGTGTTGTTGGCCGGAGCCGGCGATGGCGACGACCCGCCCTAAGGGCGCGCCCTCCGCCTGCATCCGGGTGAACAGCAGGTCGAGCGCGGCGACCCACAGCAATGGCTCGGCATGCTTTTCGAGCGGGTCGCCCGACGGCGAATAGGCCGCTTGGTACTGTGGCAGGTCCTTGGCGAAATTGACCGTCGTGTGGGCGACGATCTTGCCGGCCGCAGCATCAATGATGAGGCCCTTGAGGCTTTGGGTGCTGCTATCGAGACCGAGGAAATAGGACATGGGGGACTGTTATAGGTTATTAGTTATCAGGGAAAAGACAGAAGACTGCTGCGCTCAAAGACAGAAGACTGCTGCGCTCAAAGACAGAAGACCGCTGCGCTGCAAGACAAGAGGAGAAAGAGCCATTGGACCGCGCGGAGCGCTTCTTCCTCTTGTCTTTGGTCTTTTTCGCATTATCTCACATTGACGAAGACACGACAATAAGGTCGTGGCTCCTTAGCGCATGGCACTTCTTACTCCGGTCTTCGGTCTTGCGTCTTGCGTCTTGCGTCT
>WBXE01000172.1 GCA_008932955.1 Verrucomicrobiota bacterium | reverse complement strand
CGCTGCTTCCCCAAGTGCCGCTTGCAGGGGTGCCAAAGCCGACGGTGTTGCCGTTGACGTCCCAGTAATAAAGGCCGGCGTGAGCGGATTGCGGGAGAGCGGCGCCGAGCGCGAGGGCGGCGATGGAACCCGCCAGAAGGCGGGAGAGGCGGCGGGGCTGAATGGATTTCATGGTGTTTTGGAGCAGTGGCTGGAGATGCCTACGGAGGGTTGGAGATGGGATGTTAGAGAACTGGCTGGAGGCGCTTGGGCGGGCGAATTAATTCAGCAAAGCGAATTAATGAGTAAAACTTAGCGGAACCGGCCAAATCGCCAAGAACAAAAACGTGGTACAAACGGGTGACAAAAATGTCACATAAAGCCTGCAATACTTGCAGCAAAGCCTGCAGGTTAGAACATAAAGACTGCAATTAAGTCAAAGCGCCTGCAAGACGCACATGCAGCCCAGGAGCCTAAAAAATGCAAATCCTGCAAATCGATCCGTAAAGCCTGCAGGTGGCGATTGGAGAAATGGGGTCAGGCTAGGGCGTGGCGGCAGAATTTCACGCTGCGGGCGATTTCCGCCATGCGGGAGGAACCGGCGGGCACTGGGTATTCAAATTCGATGGTGGCCTGGATATTCCACTGGTTGTCGCGAATGAGGCGAAGCACCTCCACAATGGGGGTATCGCCTTCACCGAAGGGGGTTTTGGGCCCGTTATGCATTTTTCGGTCCTTGACATGGACGTGGGTAATGCGCTCGTGGTGCTGTTGGATGAAGGGCACGGGTGAGATATTGTTGCCGGCCACGAAATGCCCTAGATCCACGTTAGCCCCATTGAACTTGGCGAAGGAAAATGCCTTTTCCCAATCAGCGGGGGTGGTGGTGGCATGGCCGTGATAGCCGACCATGAGTTGATGCTTATCGGCAAAACTGCCGATGCGTTTGAGGTCATCATCCCGGTTAGATATTTCCGTAGAAATTGCCCTGCCGCCGAGCGCTTTGGCCAGTGCGAAGGCATAATCGAGTTCTGCATCGGCCATCTGGAAGAGTCCGTCCACTTTGACGATCTCGATGGGCAGACCCGCCGCGGCATATTTCTGGCGGAATTGCGCCACCGGCTCGAGAGAGACGCATTTGCGCCATTGGGTGAGTTGCTCGGCTGTGGTGGGCGCGCCGAGAAACGCCTCCACGGGCTGGGTTCTCAACTCAATGCCGTCGAGGCCTAGCTCGACGCAATTTTTGAGGATCTCATCGCCGCTCATGCGCGAATCGCGGAAACTGTGTGGAACATTGAGACCGATGCGCACGCTGCCCGGCGGCGGCGGCGGCGGCGCTTGGGTCGGCGCTGCTGCGGCGCTGAGCCGAGACATAACGGATAACAAGCCTACAGCGGGCAGAGCCGCCAAGGATAATTTGGCAAAGTCGCGGCGAGTTTGAAGGTGCATCCTATGGCTGGCTCCTGGGTTAGATGGCGGCCTGGGCTCTATCTAAGGCTATTTCAAGCTGGGTGGGGCATCGGCGGCGAGCTTGGGATCTTTCCAAGTGGATTGGACGTACACCTCGCGCAGGTTCTTGGTGTCGATCTGACAAGGACTGTGTGACATCAGATCGGCGCCCTTGTTATTTTTCGGAAAGGCGATGACCTCGCGGATCGAGTCCTCACCGGCGACGAGCATGGCTATGCGGTCGAGGCCGAGGGCCAATCCGCCATGCGGTGGGGCGCCAAAGCGGAAGGCGTCGAGGATGTGGCCGAACTTGATTTGCTGCTCCTCGGGTCCAACGCCCAAGATCTGGAACATCTGTGCCTGGAGGTCTTTCTCGTGAATGCGGATCGAGCCACCGCCCAGTTCATAGCCGTTGAGCACCACGTCGTAGGCCACCGCGCGCACCTTCGCGTAGTCACCGCTCTCCAACAGATGGACGTCATCCGGATGCGGGCGGGTGAAGGGATGGTGGACCGCGCCCCAAGCGCCGGTTTCCTCGTCGAGGGCGAGCAGCGGGAAATCCACCACCCACAAAAAGTTGAAGGCCGTGGAATTTTTTGTTAGCTCCAGCATCGTGGCGACCTCGGTACGCACGCGGCCAAGGATAGTGCTGACGGTGTCGATGGCGCCGGCCCCGAAGAACACGATGTCGCCTTCCTCAATGGCGAGTTTTGAGATCATGGCTTCCTTCTCGGTGCCGGTGAAAAACTTCCACAGAGGGCTTTTGAATTCGCCGCCCTCGCACTTGATAAAGGCGAGGGTTTTGACGGGCAGACCGGCTTGGATGGCGATCTCGTTGAGGCGGTTCATCTGGCCGGTGGTGATGCCTGCGAAGCCCTTGGCATTGATTGCGCGCACCACCCCGCCACTGTCCATGGTGCCCCGGAAAATCTTGAACTCGGTGCCGCCAAAAATGTCCCCCAAGTCGATGATCTTCATCTCATAGCGGGTGTCCGGCTTGTCAGATCCATAGGTATCTATCGCCTCCCGATACGTCAGTCGCGGGAAATTTTTCGCCACATCAATGTCGAGGCCGGCCTTGAACATGCTCACCAGCAAGCCCTCGACGAGGGTGATGATATCATTCTGGCCAATGAAACTCGCCTCGATATCAATCTGGGTGAATTCCGGTTGGCGGTCGGCACGCAAATCCTCGTCACGGAAACACCGGGCGATTTGAAAATACTTTTCAAAGCCGGCCACCATGAGGAGTTGTTTGTATTGTTGGGGTGCTTGCGGCAAGGCGTAAAAGCGCCCCGGATTGAGCCGTGAGGGAACCAGAAAGTCGCGCGCGCCTTCCGGCGTTGGGTTGGATAGAATCGGGGTTTCCACTTCATAAAACCCCGCCTCGTCGAGATAGCGGCGGGCAGCGGAGGTGATGGCGTGGCGCTGGCGAATATTGTGGCTCATCCGCGCGCGGCGCAGGTCCAGATAGCGGTACTTCAAGCGCATGTCCTCGTTAGACAACTCCTTGTCGAGCTGGAACGGCAGCACGTCGGCCTTGTTGACGATGCGCAAGGCGGTGACGACAATTTCAATCGCGCCGGTGGGGATGCGGGTATTGCCCGAACCCTCCAAGCGCAATGCCACGCGCCCGGTCACCTGCACCACGTCTTCTTCGCGCAAGGTGTGGGACAGTGATGCATCCTGCGGGTTCTCCTCAGGCCGGAACACGCACTGGGTGAGCCCCTCGCGGTCGCGCAGATCGATAAAGATGACCCCACCATGATCGCGGGCCGAATTGACCCAACCGATGAGAGTGACGGCCTGGCCGATGTCGGATTCGCGGAGTTGATTGCAGTGGTGGGTGCGCATGGGTGGAGGAAGTGATTGGTTATTGGTTAGAAGTTGTCAGGCGAGTAGCCAGGAGCGGGCCGTCGGGTTGTTGGAGACGCTCGGTTAGCCAGGCGACGGCGGACTCGGCGTGGCCAGTTTCCTCGGCGCGACTGGCCAAGACCTTGAGCTTGAGGACGGGATACTCGGACCCGACAATGAGGGCGAAGCGGGCGTGTGAGCGTTCGGCGCTTTGAAATTGCTTGGGCACCTTGGCCGGAGCCAAGGGCAGATCCGCGCCGATGCCGGCGCGGCGCAGGTCGGTGACCAAGCGCAGGGCGGTGGGTCGCTGGCCTTCGTCAGCAACGACGACAAAGACGTCGCAAGCGGCGGCATTGCGTTGCAGCCACCCTTCCATTTGCATGGCAGTGTGGGTGGTTTCCTCGATGAGGTTGCGGATGACGTAATCGCCCATGGCGAAGCCGGTGGCGGGCAGATCGACGTTACCGCCGGAGAGGGTAGCGACCAAGGTATCGTAGCGGCCGCCACCGGCGACGGCGCGCATCGACTTTTTAGCGTCGAAGACCTCGAACACCACGCCGGTGTAATACGCCAGACCGCGCACGATCGAGAGGTCGAGCTCGACACAGTCGGCGAAGCCACGGGCAGTCAGATCGGCTAGGATCGCCTGATAGGCAGCCGAGGCGTTGGCGGGCGTGGCGATAAAGTCACGCACGGCCTGGGGGCTGAGGCCAAACGCGGCGAGCTTGGTGGCGAGCACGGCGGGTTTTTCCCGTTCGAGCTTGTCGATGATATTGAGGAAATCGGCCACCACCTCATCGGCCAAGCCATGGCGTGCGGCGAAATCCACCCAGGCCTTGCGATCTGATACGCGGATGACAAAATCCCCGGCGACAAAGCCAAAGGAGAACATGGTTTCGATAGCCAGGGCGATGAGTTCGGCATCAGCAGCAGGACCGGCTTCACCGAGGATATCGACGTTGAATTGGTAAAACTCGCGGCCGCGGCCCTTTTGCGGCTTCTCATAACGGAAACACTGGCCAATCTCAAACCACTTCATCGGCTTGGGAAAATCCCGCTGATGTTGGGCCGCAAGGCGGGCCAGCGAGGCCGTCACTTCCGGCCGCAGCGTCACGTCGCGCCCGCCCTGGTCCTCGAAGCGGAACAACTGGGCCGATAGCTCCCCGCCGGACTTTTTAAGGTAGAGGCCGGTGTCCTCGAGGATGGGCGTTTCGTATTCCGAGTAGCCGCAGCGCCGCGCCACCGCCCGCCATGTCTCAAACAAATAATTGCGTACCGCGCATTCACGGGGAATGAAGTCGCGGAATCCGGGTAGCGATTGGAATGAGGGTTCGGCCATGGGCGGGCGGAGCATGCACGGGAATTGGGGGATTTCAAGGCGGGATTGCCATGCAGCGGCCGAATTGCAGGGCGATTGGCTAAATCAGCCTCTATTCAAGGAACTGCAAAGATTTTTAGGTTTGGGCTAAACATAGGTGCTGATTTTGTCATGTTACCCGGGTGATGACCCCGCCGCACCTTGGCTCGACGCTGGATGAAGTCACCCAAGGCCTTGAAATTAGGACGGCCACGACAGAGCTTGAAATTTCACAACTGCGTGAAGCCCTCAAGACGCAGCGCTACCTCGGAGCCGGACGCCCTGCCGGGCACGTTCTCTGGCAAGGCGTTTACCAAACCTCCACCGAGGAGGGTATGCCGAGTCTTTGCGCAGTGCTGTGCTGGCCATCCTACCCTTCGAGCAGCATGGCTCGCTCAACGCCGCCTTCAATCACTACCGCGACTCCCCTCCGCGTCTCTGCGCACTCCGCGTTAAATCCTCCGCTCAACGCCGCCTTCGATCACTACCGCGACTACCGGGAAAAATCCCTCAATCTCATCAAAAACGCCCCCCCGTTCCCGGAATGACCCGGTTAGCAAGCGTCCAAGGCACAACATCTGGCGCGGGCGGGCGATTGGCAGGGCAAGGTGGGATGCTGTGCAGATCCGCCTTGGGCG
>WBXE01000171.1 GCA_008932955.1 Verrucomicrobiota bacterium | reverse complement strand
ATAGTCCCTGAACGTTCACCGCTTCGCGGCCCGGCCCACAGTTGACCCGAAACCAGCTTGAGGCGCAAGGGTGCAAGTGGTAGGCTTGAGCCGGTCGAAGAACGGCATGCCCCGTTTCTTGCTTGACTACTCTCCCATAGCGGTGTGAAACACGGCTTGTGACCGGTCTTGGCGGAAAAGTTCCCCGTTCGAGTCATTGTTACACCTGGAACAACAACCGGCCGTTCAATAGAACTGTTAGAACGGGATGCCGTCCGGGTTATCGGGAATACGCCCCGTTGCCGGGTCATCCGCCACAGTCCGTGCAAAAGCGTGTTTGAGGATTCCGGCGACAACGGTGGTTGCGTTTTTCCCTATCATCCTAACCGGAGTAAATCGTTCCAATTCCCGGCAAGCCAGGTTTGCACGTAAAGCCGCCTCACACTTGGGCTAAGGAGCCACCACATTCGTGTGGTGGTAGCGGAAGAGCGGCCCATGAATGAGTGCCGAAGGCTCGGTTCATGGGCGTTGCTTCCGCACGACGACAGTAAGGTCGTCGCTCCACACGACGACAGTAAGGTCGTCGCTCCACACGACGACAGTAAGGTCGTCGCTCCCTAAGGCCGCAGCGGAGCCAAGTCGCTCGGGAGGACTAGCCCCTCGGCGATGCGCGCTTCGGACAAGCCATGAGCCCAGGCGGCCGCCACCGCGGCGAGAATCGGCACGGCGTGGCGCTCCCCGCCTTCCGGCATGGCCACTTCTGCCAGCGGGCAGAGCGGCCGTTGGTCGGTCCCTTCAGTTAGATAGATCACCCCGTCTTGCAGCACGACCACGCGCCCGCCGGCGGCACGCTTGGTCACGGCGACTTGATTGTTAGGATCGCAAGTGAAAAACATCACCGCGCCCTTGCACTTGTCAGCCATGGCCGCCACCAGCAGGTCATCGGCATTCAACACTGCGGTGCCGGTTGGCAGCACCACGTCGACGATGCAGCGCTTGGCTACACTCATCTCGTCGAGAGTCTCAATGTGGGCGTGACCGAGATGCGTGCTGCCAACATTGAGCACCACGCCGACCGAAACCCGATCAAAGCCCAGACCGTCGCTCAGGATATGCTCGGCACCGGCCTCGCAAATCGCCACTTGCGTCCACGGATGCAGCAGGATGCCGTGGGCACCGGCCAAGCGGTCGCCATCCCCGGCGTCGGACACCCGCTGGCCGATGCGGATGCCGTCACTGGAAGCGACGCCGAGGCAGGTCCCTTCTAACTGCAGGAGGCGGGCCAGCAGGCGGATGGTGGTGGTTTTGCCGATGGATCCGGTCACGCCGATGGTGGGGATGCGTCCGTCGCGGCCGTCGGGGAAGAGCATGTCGATGATGGCTTCGCCTACCGGCCGCACCACCCCCATGGCGGGTTGCAGGAACATCAGCAAATTCGGGCTGGCGTTGAGTTCGACGATTGCGCCCTCCTGTTGTTCCAGGGGCAAGCTGATATCCCGGCACAGCACATCCACGCCGCAAATATCCAAGCCGGCTACGCTCGCCGCAGTCACCGCGTGGGCCCGGATGCTGGGATGAACATCGTCCGTGACGTCGATGCACCAAGTGGAAAAGCGCGCCACCATCACCCGTTCGCCATCGCGCGGCACCGAATCCAATGAAAAACCCTGGTCCTCCAGATCCAACAAAACCGCGGTCTCCCAGTCGGCGGCGTCAATTTTGCTCCACGGGCATTCATCCAGGCGACCGGTTTGCACGCTGGTATGGAGTTGGGAAATGACCAACTTGCGGATCGAGTGGCTGCCATCGCCAACCACCACGGCCGGATAGCCTTTGCTCGCTGCGACCATCTCGCTGCCCACCACCAACAAGCGGTGGTCGCTGCCAGGTACAAATTTTTCGACGACGACCCCGCCGCCTTCCTCGAGCGCATAGCCGAAGGAATTACGCACCTGGGTTTCGCTGACCAAATTGATGAACACACCGCGGCCATGATTGGCGTCGAGTGGTTTGACCACTACCGGAGTGTCCATCGACTCTGCGGCATCCCAAGCGTCATCGGGATCATCAACCTTGCGGCCAAGCGGCACCGGTACCCCGGCTTGGCGCAACAACATGCGCGTGAGATCCTTGTCGTGGGCAATGTATTCGGAAATGGCCCCGGAGCGATCCGTTTCAGCCGTCCATACCCGGCGCTGTTGCGCCCCGTGCCCCAATTGCACCAAACTGATTCCCTCGCGGACGCGCCGCCAGGCAATCCCGCGATCCCGCGCCGCATTGACGATGGCCATGGTGCTCGGCCCCAACGCGCTGCGCAAGGCGATGGCCCGCAAGCGCGCCACCTCCGCCGCCACATCGAATGGCTCGCCGCAATAGGCCGCCAGCAGCAGTTCGCGGGCACCGCGCAGGCAGGCTACCACGAGGACTTCATCCAGATAGCGCACGACCACCTTGTAAATGCCGGCCACCGGGGTGGCGCGTGCCTTGCCAAAGCCGAGGTGATGGCCAGCCAAGGTTTGCAGCTCAAGGGTCACGTGTTCGAGGATATGCGCCGGATAGGTCCCGCGATCCAAGCGCTGAAAAAACCCGCCCCGCTCGCCCACGCTGCAGCGGTGCTCAATCAAGCCCGGCAGCCAGGATTTGAGCCGCTCATTGAATCCCGGCAGCTCGTCCGACGAGGCATCGTTCAACCCCCCCAGATCCACCCAGGCCTCAAGCACCGGGTAATTGGCCCACACATTGGGACCGCGGAGTAGGTTGATTTCGCAAATTTCCAGATCTGGCATCGGTGGGTGGGCGGCAATGTGCCATCACTCAGCCTCCGAAAGCAAGCCCCGTATCCACACGTTTCGATCTTTCCCCAAGTTATTCACAAGCACTTGGTGGCCAGCTCCTACCCAAATCCTGCAGAATTTGCTCCGCAAAAATTTCTCCTGCAGGCCGCGTCAACCTCCTTTCCAACCCTTAGCCTAACCCTGTGAATAACTTGTGCAAACCCTTGGGGTAACATGATACATAAGTCATAACTCATTCATTACGTGTGAATCGCATCGTTGTGATCAGCGCTAAGTCAGCTCGCGGCTGCGAACAACTGTTTGAAACCCAACCCTGAAAATCGCGCGCAACGATTCGTGTGCCCCAGCCGTTTGGCTCAGTCCACAACCGCTGGTTCCTGTCGGGCTGAGCGCGCTGTCGGAGTTTTAGACAAGTTATTCACAAGCCGAAATGAACTGCGCTGCCTCGCCACCGCCGTCCAATTGGGGTCGGTCCCGCTTTTCAAGCATAGGATCGGGCAAGCCAGAGGCCGAATGCTCGAAAAGCGGGACTGACCCCCACCGGCTTAAGCCGCGCGGCCGAACTGTGACAATTTTAGCGTGCAGCGCTTTTGATTTGACGCGTGAGGGCGGGGTTTGCTGTAGTGGCGGCGCGCAAACAGCGCATTCAACCATGGCTTCCTACGACAACGTTACTCCACCCGCTGGTTCCAAAATCACCATTAAGAACGGCCAACTCAAGGTACCGAATGATCCGATCATTCCCTTCATCGAAGGCGATGGGACGGGGCCGGACATTTGGCGTGCGGCGCGGCGGGTATTGGATGCCGCAGTGGAAAAAGCCTACGGCGACAAGCAAAAGATTGCTTGGTTCGAAGTCTATGCCGGTGAAAAGTCCTATGAAATGTTCAAGGACAAGACCAAGGACCTCGGCAAGGCCTGGCTGCCGGAAGATACCCTCACCGCCTTCCGCGAGTATCTGGTAGGCATCAAGGGCCCGCTAACCACCCCGGTGGGTGGCGGCATTCGTTCCCTCAATGTCGCGCTGCGCCAAATCCTCGACCTCTACGTGTGCTTGCGGCCGGTGCGTTGGTTCACTGGCGTGCCCAGCCCGGTGAAGCGCCCGGACCTCACCGACATGGTGATTTTCCGCGAAAACACCGAAGACATCTATGCCGGCATCGAATTCCAGGAAGGCACGGAAGATGCCAAGGAATTCCGCAAATTCCTCAAGAAAACCTTCCCCAAAGCCTACGAAAAAGTCCGCTTCCCCAAAACCACCGGCTTCGGCATCAAGCCAGTGTCGGAGGAAGGCACCAAACGCTTGGTGCGCGCCGCTTTGGATTTTGCCATTGCCGAGGGCAAGCCGTCGCTGACCTTGGTCCACAAGGGCAACATCATGAAATTCACTGAGGGGGCGTTCCGTGATTGGGGCTACGAACTCGCCAAACAAGAATACGGTGCCGTCGAAGTGGATGGCGGCCCATGGTGCGTCATCCCCGAGGGCCGCCCCGGCGCTGGCCTCATCATCAAGGACGTCATCGCCGATGCCTTCCTCCAACAACTCCTCACCCGCCCCGCCGAATACAGCGTGGTGGCCACCCTCAATCTCAACGGCGACTACATCTCCGACGCCCTCGCCGCTTGCGTCGGCGGCATCGGCATCGCCCCCGGTGGCAATGTCAATTATCTCACCGGCCATGCCATCTTCGAGGCCACCCACGGCACCGCACCGAAGTACGCCAACCTCGACAAGGTCAACCCCGGCTCGGTCATTCTTTCCGGTGAGATGATGTTGCGCTACCTGGGCTGGAGTGCGGCGGCCGACCTCGTCATCAAGGGCGTCAACGGTGCCATCGCGGCCAAGACCGTCACCTATGACTTCGCCCGCCAGATGGACGACGCCACGGAGGTGAGCTGCTCGGGCTTTGCCGATGCGGTGATCCAACACATGGCCTGAGCCTAACGAAATTATGGTGGATTCCCTACATGCCGTCATGCAAAACCCGTTTGTGTGGGGCCTTTTGCTGGGGCTGCTCATTGCCGGGTTCTTGTGGAAAAGTGGCTTCACCGCCCGGCGGCATGCCACTGCGCAGATGCGCCGCGTGCAGGGTGAATTGCGCGAACTCCAGGGCCACCTCAATACCCAGCTCAAAATCAACGCCTCCGGCAACGAGGTGCTGCATACCGAGCTCGAGTCGTTGCGCCGCCAAAACGAAAACCTCCGCGTCAACCTCGCCGCCCTCCAACAAAAACCCGGCCGCGCTGAACAACGCCTCCTGCAAATCCACGAAACCGCTATCCGCGCCCTGCGCGAGCAGGCACCGGGCTTCGCCGCCGCCTGGGAAAAAGCTTTCCGTCAGGCGGAAATCGAGTTGGCAGCCACCGACTCCGGCTTGAAAAAACTCATCCGCCGCGTCATCCCCGGTCTCGGCCATTCAACGGCCTCTCCCACCCAGTCTTCCATCGTCGTCACCGGGGAACAGGACCAATGAGGCGGAGCCTCAAAATATGCGGGATGCAAAGAAGATTGATGATT
>WBXE01000170.1 GCA_008932955.1 Verrucomicrobiota bacterium | reverse complement strand
TTTTCCTCGGCATCGGCATGGCCATTCCATGGCCATTCGCGGGCGCCGGCCTAGCCTCCTTGCCCAAGCCAGGTGCCTGGATGATCCGCGTCAAACAGGCGTTCGGCACCCTCATCATCGCCACCGCCATCTACTACGGCTACCTCTGCTACGAAATTTTCGCCAGCCGCCAACCGGTCACCCAACAAGCGACGGTTGTATCTAACGAAAAAACCCCGGCGGGCTGGTACGCATCACTTGCCGACGGGCTCGCCGTGGCCGAGCGCGAACACCACCCCGTGCTCATCGACGTCTGGGCCTCCTGGTGCAAAAACTGCCTGACCATGGACAAGACCACCCTGCAGGATGCCGGCGTAAAGGCCGCGCTCGACGGCTACGTGAAAATCAAGTTTCAAGCCGAGCAACCCGACGCCGAAGCTATCAAATCATTCATGCAGCGCTTTCACGCAGTGGGCCTGCCCGCCTACGTCATTCTCCAGCCCAAGGCCGCAGCGCCGCATTGAGGCGCCGCTATCCAGATGCGGTGTAGCGGCGCTCTGAGAGCGTCGCTGCGCATGGGATAACGCTTGCGGGAAACGCCGCTGCATTGGCGGTTTATGAGTTTCGGCGGGCATGGACGCGCCGCTACAATGCGATAGATTGGCTACCCCTGCGGCCTTCCAGGTTTTTTTGCGCTTGGCTGGGGCATGGCTATGTGGCAGCTTGGCAGCGTTATGATTCGTTTTCTTCACACCCGCATCCGCGTCCGCGATCTGGACCGCTCCATCGCCTTTTACACCACCCTGGGTTATCTGGAGGGCGAGCGCAAGGACTCGCCGCAAGGCAACCGTCTCGCATTCCTCCGCTTGCCGGAGCAGGATGTACTGCTAGAATTGTGTTATTCGCCGGATTACTCCGCCACTTGTCCCGACGACTTGATGCACACCTGCCTTGGCGTGCCGGACATCGTTGTCTATTGCGGCCAAGTGGAAGCGGCGGGCATCGAGATTTGGCCTGGCGGATGGCGCGAAAAATTTGCCGCGGGCGCCCGCAAAATGGCTTTTGTCACTGATCCGGACGGCTACGAAGTTGAGATTCTCGAATGTTAGCCGCCTCGGCCGCTGGGCAGGCGCGTCAAGCTAATGGGAATCGAGTCGGGCAAGCCCCGCATTGCGGTAAATCGTGGCAGAGAAACCACTGAAACACTGATTTTCACTGATCACACTGAGAAGAAATTGATGAGTATTTCAGTGGTATCAGTGGTCATCAGTATCTCAGTGGTAAAATTCGTCACGAACCATCTCAAAAAAACCTTAACTTTGACGCCCACGGCCTCTGGGGGCTTCAGTCAGGCTGGGCGGCGAGGGCGCGGAACTCGTTGAAATGTTGGGTCCAAGCCGCTTCGAGTTGGGTGACGCGGGCGGGTTGTTCGGCGGCGAGGTTGTGGGTTTCAGAGCGGTCGGCGTGGAGGTCGTAGAGTTCCCAGGGTTTGTCGTGATCGGCGACGAGTTTCCAATCGCCGAGGCGGATGGCGCGGTTGTCGTCGTGGTGCCACCAAAAATATTCATGGCTAAGCGTGCCGTCCTTGGCAAACACCGGCAGCAGGCTTTTGCCCGGCGGAGCGGGCACCGGACGGCCGCCGACGCTGGCCGGCCATTGGCCGCCGGCGAGTTGCAGGATAGTGGGGGCGAGGTCGATGAGGTGGCCAGGGTTGTGGCGCAGTTCGCCGCGGCCGGTGAATCCGTTAGGCCAGTGGACAATCAGCGGAGTGGCGATGCCGCCCTCGTGAACCCAGGATTTTTGCAGGCGCAGGGGCGTGTTGGAGGCAGTGGACCAAGCGGGGCCTAAGCCGAGGAAGGTTTTGGCGGAACCCGGCGCGGCGCTCGGGTCGTGGCCATCACCGCGGATGATTTGCTCGGCGCTGGCACCATTGTCCGAAACAAAAAAAATCAGAGTGTCGTCGAATTTTCCCGCCGCCTTGAGCTGGGTGATGACGCGGCCAATCTCGATATCCATGCGGTGAATCATCGCCGCATGAATCGCCATCTTGACGGGCTGAAAGGCGCGTTGTTCGTCGGTTAGACTATCCCAGGGCACGGCGCGGCCGACCTCGCCGGGGCCTATTTTGTCATGTTGTTCGGCGAGCGAGAGGTTGTAGATAGGCCAGACGGTGGGATCGAGTTTGGAGAGGGCGCCATCGACCAGTCCGAGTTGTTGCATGCGGGTGTAGCGTTCCTGGCGCAGCACATCCCAGCCTGCCAGATAGCGCTGGCGATAGACGGCGAGGTCTTCCGGTAGGGCGTGAAGAGGGAAATGCGGCGCGGTGAACGCCAGATAGAGGAAGAATGGCTCGTCGCAGTGCTCGGCCTGGTGGCCGGCAAGCATGTCGATTGCATGCTGGGCAATGGCAGTGGTGGCATAATACCCGTCGTCGGGCTTGACCGGCGGCAGCGGCTTGTCATCAAACGCGTGGGCTCGCGGATAGAAATAGCGGTCGTGGTCGTTGAGTGAATACGCATGATCAAAGCCATTTTTGAGCGGTTGGCCGTCCAGGTGCCACTTGCCGGAGTGATACGACCGGTAGCCGAGCGGACGCAGCATTTCAGGTAGCAACCGGGCCCAAGCGGGACGGGCGCCGGTGTTGCCGCTCTTGATGCCGGGCACGGCGTCGCGGCGCACCTGCTGGGCGTAGTAACCGGTTAGAATGGCGGCGCGTGATGGCCAGCAGCGTCCGGTATTATAGAACTCGGTGAAGCGCAGGCCGTTGCTGGCGAGTCGGTCGAGGTTGGGCGTGTGGATTTCGCTGCCGTAACAACCAATGTCCGAAAAGCCCATGTCATCGGCGACGATGACCACCACGTTGGGCTTTTTCGGCGGGGATTGTTCGGCGGCGGCGATGCCGAAGAACGGCAGCATGGCTAACAATAAATGGAGAAGTTTAGGGAACATGAGCTGCACGAAAAGTGAGCGGTAACGGTGGACAATGCAAGCGTGGGCTGTGACTGCCGATGTGACTGAGATGCGTTGTAGCGGCAATCTGTGACCGTCGATGTGAATGAAATGGCGCTTGGAGTGCGGCAGCTTGCTGCCGCCAGGCCAAGCCAGCTTGCTGGCGAGTATCGGCGTGCGGCGGGGTCATTGGCGGTTCAAGGGCAGCGGCGGTCATAGACGCGCCGTTACAATGCAACAGATATTCTTGCGTGGCTCCTTAGTCGATGCCCGAGCCTCTCTTCAAACAACCCAAAGTGTTTAGTCAACAGTAGCGGGTGGCCCGCCCGTTAGCTAATGCGCGGCCAAGCCTAGCCGATCCTCCCCTACCACTCCCTCTGGACGAGCGCAGGTGCAGGCTCTGCGGATACCAGCCCGGCGAGGTGCGCGGCAATGGTTAGGCAATCGCCGGGCAGGATCAGCTCGGGCCGGATATCGGCCAAGGGCTGGAGGACGAAGCGGCGTTGGGTCAGGCGCGGATGGGGGATGACCAAGCCGACGCTGGCGTGGGTGGCGGCGCCAAAGTAGAGCAAGTCAATATCGATGGAGCGCGGGGCGTGGTGGGTGGTGCTGCGAGTGCGGCCGAGGGTCAGCTCGATGGCCTGGGTGTGTTGCAGCAATTCCGCGGGGCTGCCGTCGTAGCCGATTTCCACCACGGTGTTGAAAAAGTCCGGCGAGCCGTCCGGGCAGGCAAGCGGGGCAGTTTGATAGATCGGGGCCTGTAGCAACTCGTCGCCGGGGCGGGTGAGGCGGCGCAGCAGCTCGCGGGCAGCGCGCAGGTTGGCTAGGCGTGGCCCGAGGTTGGAGCCGAGGGCGATGCCGACGCGTGGCATGTTAGGAATGGAGGTTGAAGAGGTGGTCGATGCCGCTGGCCTTTTGGACGCGGGCGTTGGCGTCCTTGACCTTGGCTGAGGGGATGACCAGCGGCCGGCTGGAGCCGAAAAGCTGGATGACGCAGAACTCGGGTGGGTCTGGCGGATAGAGAAGTTCGTAGGCCTGGGCGAGGCCGCGCACGGTGATGCCGTTGATGGTGTCCACCGCGCAGCCGGCGAATCCATCGAGCTGGCTGGTGACCGGATCGCTTTCTATGCGGGTGAGCACCACGATGTCCTCGCGTTGTTGGAAAATGCCCTTGTGAACGTAGTCGGTGTAGAGGCGGCGCACGTTGATATCGTCGAATTTCTGGCTAGCGAACAGGTTGGTATCGAGGGGTTGGAAAACCAGGCCGGCAAAGACGACATAGCGGGGTTTGCTTTCATAATCGATGGCAAACATCCGCGACCACTTGAGGGGCTTAAGGTCGATTTGCACGTCCTGCCACTCGCCTTTGCGCAGCAGGCGCAGGCCAATTTTGTCACCAACGAATTTGCGTTCGATGATTTCGTGGAAATTGACGTTTTCGCCCGCGATGACGACCATGCCAGCGCTGTCGATGGGCAGGCCCTCGATGGACATGAGGATATCACCGGGTTCGAGGCGGCCATCGGCGGAGCTGGTGGCAATGACGTCGGTGACGAGCACGCCCTGGTCGTCATCGGGTCGGCCGAGGGCCTTGCGCATCGCGGGATTAAATAGAGGGAACTCGCTGCTGCCCAATTCAGCGTAGTGATCGTAGGTGCCGTCCTCAATATCCTTGAGAAAGCGCTTTATCACCGGCGTCGGGATGATGTAGCCGGTATTGTCAGCTTGGCGCAAGCCTTGAAAGGCAACCCCTACAACCTTGCCATTCTGGATGCACGGGCCGCCGGAATTGCCGGGATTGATCGCCGCGTCGATCTGCACGATGAGGTGCGAATCGGCCCGCGAGTGCGAGTACGGTTGGAAGTCAATGCGCGACACCACCCCGCGGGTGACCGACAGCCGCTCGCCACCAATCGGATAGCCGATGACGCGTACCTGGCTTTCAAGAGCGGGTACATCGTCGAGCTCAAACACCGGAAACGCTGCAAAGTCGGCAAAATTTTCCACTGAGAGCAGTGCCAGATCGCAGTCGTGGGCGATGAATTCGACCTTGGCCGGGTATTTTTTCGGGCTGCCGTAGATATTGAGGAGGATGCGGCTGGCGTTGGAGACGACGTGAGCGTTTGTCAGAATGCGGTTGTTGCCAATGATGAAGGCGCTGCCGATGGCGCCGCTGAAGTGGCCGGCGTTCCACGGTGTGTGATAGTCGGGCGTTTGGGTGGCCACCTCGATGCGCAAGACGGACTTGTAAACATCGGACGCCAGCGGCGGTTTGTCTGCAGCGAGGGCAGCACCGGCGAGGGCTAGCGGCAACAGGAGGGCGCGGAAGCGAGGCATGGCTGGCCGAGCATAGGGCGGAATCCGTCGGCGACAAATGAAATCCGGAGGGGGCGTAAGCGCAG
>WBXE01000169.1 GCA_008932955.1 Verrucomicrobiota bacterium | reverse complement strand
GGAGCGCCGGCTTGAGCCGGCCGCCCATGGGCAGCCAATGCGTGGAGACTTCCGCTTTCCATAGACCACTCATCCCGTGGCAAGGCAACACTCGCCAGCAAGCTGGCTTGGCCGGGCGGCAGCGAGCTGCCGCACTCCCTGGCATTTTGTCACACAGAGCGATTTGCCGCTGCAGCAGGATTTCGCTTGCCAGCAGTCTGGCCTCCTCCCAGCTTGAGCCTCTATGAAAACGCTTTGTGCTGCATGGTTACTCGCCGCAAGTGTGCTTCCAGTGCTGGCGGCCCCATTGCCCACCCTCATTATTGATGGCCAAAACAACCACGATTGGAAAGCCACCACTCCAGTGATGAAGAAAGACTTGGAAGCCACCGGCCTGTTCAGCGTAGAGGTGGCGACCGCGCCCGGCGGCAATGGACCGGAGCTGGCGGCATTCCAGCCGGATTTTGCCAAATACAAGGTCGTGGTGATGAACTACAACGGGGCCATGTGGAGCGATGCCACGTGCCAAGCATTTGAGGCATACGTCGCCGGCGGGGGCGGCTTGGTGGTGGTGCATGCCGCCGATAATTCATTTCCGAAATGGCCGGCCTACAACGCGATGATTGCCGTTGGCGGCTGGAGTGGCCGCGATGACACGTCGGGTGCCTACCTGCGCTGGAAAGATGGCAAGCAGGTGCTCGATACTCAGCCCGGCACCGTCGGTCATCATGGCGCACAGCACCCGTTCGTGCTGGAAACCCGCTCGCCCAAGCACCCGATCATGGCTGGTCTGCCGGAAAATTGGCTGCACCCCGCCGACGAACTCTACGATTTCATGCGCGGCCCAGCTAAAAACGCGACCATCCTGGCGACCGCCTTCGCAGATACGAAGTTCGGCGGCAGTGGCGAGCATGAGGCCCTGCTGATAGCCATCGACTTCGGCAAGGGCCGCGTGTTCCACACCATGATCGGCCACGGGACCGAGGCCATGCAATGCGTCGGCTTCATCACCACTCTGCAACGCGGCACCGAATGGGCCGCTACCGGCAAGGTGACCCAACCCGTGCCCGCAGACTTTCCCAAGCCCGATGCGGTGAGCCTGCGCTAGGCCGCGGAACAGG
Organism: Verrucomicrobiota bacterium; assembly: GCA_008932955.1. Classification (GTDB taxonomy): domain Bacteria; phylum Verrucomicrobiota; class Verrucomicrobiia; order Verrucomicrobiales; family Akkermansiaceae; genus Luteolibacter. Next base: position 4,239 of record WBXE01000169.1, on the reverse strand, counting down.
TATAGCTGATTCCAGTTGACTAATCGGGGCAGCGCGGGAAGCTGGCGTAGGATGAATTGGATCACGCAAGCGGCCGCAGGCGCCGCGCTCGGCGAGCTCATGCTCGGCAAACGTCTGGGCATCCGGGCGTTGGGCTGGGGCCTGCTGCTGGGGATCACCCCAGATTTGTTGGACGCGCTGCTGGCGCTTTTTCTATCCACTTCAGGGCGGCTGGCGCAGACGTTGGTGGCCAGTCATTCGCTGGTGGTGATGCTGCTGTTGGCGCTGGTCCTGCCGCGCAGTCTGGCCAATCCATGCCGCCGCGCCAAGGTGACCCAAGCACAGGCTGGCGGGTTCATCGCCCTGGTGTGGACTAGCCACCTGCTCATCGACAGCCTCAGTCTGCCGGGCGTGCAGGTGCTGTGGCCATACCCGGGGCCGCGGGTCGGCTGCGGATTGCTAGGTCAGGGTGACGGCATGCTCGCCGTGCCGCTGCTGGTGATGTTGCTGAGTCTGATCGGGTTGCGCAGTAAACAAGCGCAAATTAAACGTCGCCGCCGATGGGGGTGGGGCGTGGGCCTGTGCGGCGGCTACCTGGTGCTGGCGGGCTTGACCAAGTGGACAAGCGCCGCCGGTTTTACCGCGGATTTGGCCCACCGCGGCAGCTCGTACGCGCGGCTAACGGAATCTCCCAGCCCGTGGAACCTCCTGCTGTGGCGCGGCTTGGTGGATCGCGGCGATGAAATCTGGGTCGGCTACCGCTCGGTGTTTGAATGGTATTCCACGCCAGTACGCTGGACGGTTTTCCCGCGCCAGCGCCAGGCTTTGGCCACGCTAGCCGACACCCCAGATGCCAAGCGCGTGGCGGCCTTTGCCGACGACTGGTGGATCGCCCGCTCGAACAAAACCGGGGTGTGGCTGGCCGACCTACGCGGCGGCGAGTGCCGGCAATGGGGCGAGCGCAAAGGCATGGTGGACACCCGCTTCCAGCACGCCTGGCAATTAACCCGGCAAGCCGCCAGCGACCCGCTGCAAGCAATCATTGCCGAACCCCAAAATCGTGCAGAAACCGCCCGCCGACTGCTCCAGCGCAGCGTTGGTGAGCGCGATGCCTGGGACGCCATCCCGCGCCTGGCAGGAGTGCCCGGAGCCCTGCCGGAATTGCTGCGGGTCATCGAATAGGGGGAGAAATTTCCGGCAATCCGGGCTTTCGCAGGCGCGGCGCGACTGCTATAAGTTGTGCCAGTGAAATCCCTCTGCCTGATGCTTGCGATGACCGGGGCGGCGTTGGCCGGTTCCCGCGAACCGGCACAAGTGGCCGTCGAGTTTCTTGACAAGGTGCGGACGGGCAAACTCAACATCGAACCCGGCGGCGACACCGACCTCACCGCCAATACCGACGAGCCCAAACGCCGTGAAATCGCCCGGCGCCTCGAACGCAACGCCGCCGATCTCGACCACGGCACCTTGGAAGCCAGTAGCACCAAAATCGACGCCAACCTCGCCGCCGTATTGGTGCGCAAAGTCGGCGGCTTCGATCCCAATCGCCTTCGCGTGTTCGCCGTGGCCTTGATCAAACACGGCGATGCCTGGCGGCCTGCTCCGGTGCTCGCCTCATTTGAAAATAGCGGCGTCGGCTACGCCCCGGGCCTGCGCCAACGCCTCGCTGCCCTCGAGGCTTGGATGCTCGAACAACAAGCCGTCGAACTCGCCGCGATCCAACAGCAAGCCGGCGAGCGCATGCGCCAAGCCATCAGCGTGGCGCTCCCACCCGAGGAGTTGCGCCAACTCGCTCCCACAACCGTCGCCCGGCGCTTCCTCGATGCCTGCGCCAAACAGCAATTGCCGGTCATGCTAGGCTTGTTAGGCGGGCTGCAACCCGAACCGCCCGAAGACTGGAACAAGCGACTGCAGGCCGCCGAAGCTGCCGCGGCTGAGCCCCAAACTGCCAAACGCCCGTGGCGTCTGCTCGTCGCGCCGGAGGTTTTGCGCTGCGTCGTCAGAGAGAATACCGAGGCGAGCAGCGCTTCGCTGGCCATCGCCTGCCTCGATCCCATCGCTGCCCCCGGCCACCCGGCCCAGCTCCCATTGGAACTCGTCGAATTGAATCTGGAAAAAACCGCCGACGGCCTCTGGCAGGTGAATCTGCCACCTTGGTTTGTTTCAGCGAAACCCCAGATACCCGCCGCCGATGACCCGGACACCCCATGGCTCTCAAACTATCCGGCCACCCTGCGCCACACGATCCCCCTGCAAGCTTTGCCTACGCCACAGGCGGCCCTCAGCGCCTACGAGCAAGCCCTCCACGCGCCGACCCTCGAACCGCTGATGGCCATGCTCGATCTCGATGGTGATAAAACAACCGCGCGCCTGGGCTGTTTGCGGGCCGCCAGCGCCTGGGGTGCCTTGCACGATCCCGCCTGCATCCGCCACCCGCTAGCGCTGGGATTTTTTGCGACCGACTCAGTGGCGGCTGCCAGCTTCCAGTACTTTTCGCTGCGCGAACCCGACCGCTTGGACGTGCATGTGTGCTTTTTTGAAAAAGCGGCCGCCGGCTGGCACTTGCTCGCCGGCTTTCTGCCCAAGGCGCCGGCCGCGGCCAACCTGCTCGCCGCCAAAACCTGGGCCGATGGCGAGGCCTCTCGCCGGGCCGATACTTGGCGGACCAGCGGCCTGTCTGGCAGCACGCAGGTAAGCGCCCTCGCGCCTGGCAACGCCCCGCCAGAGGCCGCAGCCCGCAGCCTCGTCGAGTCCTGGCTGGCCGCCATCCGAGCTGGCAACGTCGCCGAGGCCCTAGCACTGACTGCTTGGCTGGATCCGGACACCAGCCCGGCGCGGGTGTTGCGCAACCTCAGCTACGAAATCAGCGGTGCCGGCAAGGCCACTTCCGCCGCCGCCATTCTCACGGTGACCCGCGGCCACACTTGGACCACCGTGGCGGTGTGCAGCCACACCAGCGACCCGCATAGCCACCCGATCTATCCGGTGATCAGTAGCCCGGCGGGACCCAAGATCCTGATAGAAGTCGATTGGTTTGCTCATGCCAGCCGCAGCCGCGAGTTTCTCAACACCACCGCCGTGAGCCATCTGCGCAATCAGATTAGCCCGACCCTCGCAGACGAACTCCACGACCTCTTTACACAACAGGCCGCCGCCATCGGACACTGAGGCCTGAATGAGGTTGCGACTGGCATTTAGGTTTGACAAATCCATGACGTGAGACAAAATTGGGATCACATGAAGACGGCATCCGTTCGAGAATTGCGCAATGAATTCCCTCGTATTGAGGCATGGGTTCATGAGGGCGAGTCCGTGTCCATCAGCAAACGTGGACGCATCATTGCCACGCTGGTGCCTGCGCTGGTGGCACCGCTGGCCTCTGGCGAGCCCGCCAAACCCGACATCATGGCCCGCCTGCGTGCGACTTGGGGTGAACGGGTCTTCACCCTGAAGGAGGTGGCGGCGATGCGTGCGGAGGAACTGAAGGGCGAGGAGGGATGACCTGTTACCCGGACACTTCCTTTCTTTACGCGCTTTATCGCTTGCAGGAAAACTCCGCTCAGGCGGCGGCCTATTTCGCCACGATGGCCGGACCCTTGGAGGTGACGACATTGTTGCTCTTCGAGTTCCGGCAATCGGTGCGGTTTCAGATACGCCTGCACCGGCAGCATGCCAGCAAAGGATTCCCCAAAGCCCAAGGCATGAAAATGCTAGCCGACCTGAAGGCGGATTTGGTCAGTGGCGCGGTCGTGATTATCCCCTGTCCTTGGCCACAGGTGCATGCGGCTGCGGAACGCCTGAGTGAGCTTTACACGGACGCCCATGGGCACCGCGCTATGGATATCCTCCACGTGGCAACAGCTCAGGAATTGGGAGCCAAGGAATTCCTCACCTTTGACACCAACCAACGGATACTAGCCGCAACTGAGGGACTGCGGGTGCTTTTTTGAAAAGCCCAACGCCGGCCGCGGCCGCGAGTTTCTCAACACCACCGCGGTGAGCCATCTGCGCAATCAGGTCAGCCCGGCCCTCGCCGACGAACTCCACGACCTCTTCACACAACAGGCCGCCGCCATCAAAGACTGAGCCCTGGTCAGCCCTCAATCATGCTTACCTGTGGCTTGACCGTGCGTCGGTAACACGGCAGGCGCGGTGTCCACGATGGTGGTGACGGATGGCTGGGTGGCCCCCGGCGTCGCGTGTACTACAAAAATGCGCCGGTACTCGTCGATATATTGCAATTGGCGTTCGGTGAACGGC